>NZ_JASOOK010000080.1:0-272 GCF_030217725.1 Streptococcus sp. UMB1203
CCAAAAGTGGAAGAGCCATCGACACCAGCACCGAAAGAAGAGACTCCAGCAACACCAGCGCCAAAAGCGGAAGAGCCAGTGACACCGGCACCAAAATCAGAGGAACCAACGACACCTGCGCCGAAAGCGGAAGAACCAACGACACCAGCACCAAAAGCGGAAGAGCCAGTGACACCGGCACCGGAAGAAGAGACTCCATCGACACCGGCACCGAAAGCGGAAGAGCCAGTGACACCAGCTCCAAAAGAAGAGACTCCATCGACACCAGCGCC
>NZ_JASOOK010000081.1:0-272 GCF_030217725.1 Streptococcus sp. UMB1203
GTACACAAAAGTCATGAATCGCAAAGCAATCCATGACTTCTAATTATTTACTACTATTTCTTCACCGTTCCTTTTTTCACAGCTTCATCAATGGCTTGTTTAACGGTTTGTGCATAGAGCTCACCGCCCTTGGTGATTGTTGTTGTCTCCGAGCCAAAGTGCACATAGTCAGTTCCGTACCAAATTTCTGGGTGTTCGATAGCAGTTTGATACCAATCCGCTACAAATACATAATCGTATTTTTTCGCCAATTCCAACTCATACTGACGTGT
>NZ_JASOOK010000082.1:0-270 GCF_030217725.1 Streptococcus sp. UMB1203
AGCTTTTTGAGCATCCTTACGATAAGTAACTGTTTCAACACGGTCTTGGTCTTTAGCTTGAACTCCACTTACAGCTGGGATTTCTGATTTATCCGCTGTGTAACCTGCGATGGTTGGTGATACCACTTTATCAAACGTATCATCATTAGTTGTCCAGTCTTGGAAGTCGATATGACCTGTTACCAAGTTGACATTGCTCCAACGTTTGAAGTTCAGTGTTTCAACCACATCATCCTTAGCCTTGCTTCCATCTTCGTAAACGTAATGGAT
>NZ_JASOOK010000083.1:0-263 GCF_030217725.1 Streptococcus sp. UMB1203
GAACAAGATAAAGATATCTACACACCGAAGTATGAAGATGGCCATGGCAACCCAGGTTCTAAGGTTGAAATTCCATTAACAGAAGAGAATGGTAAGAAGATTCCAGAAGGTACAACCTTCGAAAGTGATCAACCAGGAGTCATCACAGTAGATAAAGATGGCAAAGTCACTGTGACAATTCCAGAAGGAGCAAAACCAGGAGATAAGATTACAGGTAAAGTTCTAGTAAGATATCCAGATGGATCAACAGAAGAAGTACCAGT
>NZ_JASOOK010000084.1:0-254 GCF_030217725.1 Streptococcus sp. UMB1203
AAATGGCGCGAGACGGAATCGAACCGCCGACACATGGAGCTTCAATCCATTGCTCTACCAACTGAGCTACCGAGCCTTATTGCGGGAGCAGGATTTGAACCTACGACCTTCGGGTTATGAGCCCGACGAGCTACCGAGCTGCTCCATCCCGCGTTAATACAAAAGGAGGATGTGGGATTCGAACCCACGCACGCTTTTACACGCCTGACGGTTTTCAAGACCGTTCCCTTCAGCCGGACTTGGGTAATCCTCCA
>NZ_JASOOK010000085.1:0-251 GCF_030217725.1 Streptococcus sp. UMB1203
GAAGTAGTAATTGGATTTGGACGACTGGAAAAGGTATGATATAATATTTTTTATGGAAACAAATATTATCGAACTATCGCAAAGTTTAAAGATTAGTCAGAAGCAAATTGAAAAAGTATTGCAACTGACAGCAGAGGGCAACAAGATTCCGTTTATCGCTCGTTATCGGAAAGAAATGACAGGTAATTTGGATGAGGTAGAGATTAAGGCTATTCTTGATTTGGATAAAAGTCTGACGAACCTCAGAGAGC
>NZ_JASOOK010000086.1:0-241 GCF_030217725.1 Streptococcus sp. UMB1203
GGATCGAAACCGCCATTATTGGCCGGCCCAATGTGGGCAAATCCAGTCTCTTGAACCATCTTTTACGCGAAGATAAGGCTATTGTGACCGATATTGAAGGGACTACCCGGGACACCATTGAGGAATATGTGAATTTACGGGGCGTACCTTTGAAGTTGGTGGATACGGCGGGGATCCGTGACACTGAGGATGTCGTCGAAAAGATTGGGGTAGAACGTAGTCGCAAGGCCATGGAAGAAGC
>NZ_JASOOK010000087.1:0-237 GCF_030217725.1 Streptococcus sp. UMB1203
GTAGGCGACCTTTTTCAGCTTGGCTGCGGTCAAATTTCACATCACCGTCCATTTTATCTCGCAGCACTTGCAGATATTCCCGCGAGCCTTCTGGTAATTGATAGCCGTTAATCGCTGGCAGCAATAAATCCAAAGTATTTGCAATATCTCCGATCAGCTCCCGCTCCGGTTGGAAGTAAGTATCAATCTCTGCTGGCTCTACGTCAATCACAATGACGCGGGCAGAAATTTCAGCAT
>NZ_JASOOK010000088.1:0-236 GCF_030217725.1 Streptococcus sp. UMB1203
TTCGAACCCACGCACGCTTTTACACGCCTGACGGTTTTCAAGACCGTTCCCTTCAGCCGGACTTGGGTAATCCTCCAAAATAGTCCGTACGGGATTCGAACCCGTGTTACCGCCGTGAAAAGGCGGTGTCTTAACCCCTTGACCAACGGACCAAACTTTATGGGCACGAGTGGACTCGAACCACCGACCTCACGCTTATCAGGCGTGCGCTCTAACCACCTGAGCTACGCGCCCAA
>NZ_JASOOK010000089.1:0-235 GCF_030217725.1 Streptococcus sp. UMB1203
GAAAGCACACCCTTATGTCCACCTAGAGCGAGGCCGTATAGGGCTGGACGTCCAATACCTACGACATCTGCACCTGCTGCCAGCGCTTTAAAGACATGTTCACCACGACGGATGCCAGAGTCAAAGACAATTGGCACTTCGCCTTGGACTGCTTGAGCAATGGCTTCAAGGGTTTCAAAGGATCCAGGAGCCCCGTCTAATTGACGTCCCCCATGGTTAGATACGTAAATAACAT
>NZ_JASOOK010000008.1:0-61720 GCF_030217725.1 Streptococcus sp. UMB1203
GCTTTGGCTTTTTCTTCAGCCGTTAAATCGTTATTGGAATCAATCGCGTCATTCTTTGCTTTCAATGCGTCATCGATGGCTTGTTTTGCAGCTGGTTTGACTACCGGCGTTGGAGTCACCGAATCTACTGATGTTGCCCCAGCGTTTTTAGCTTGAGTTACTGCATCGTTTGTTGTCGCGTTGTCGATCGCTTGTTTCGCTGCGTCGGCTTTGGCTTTCGCATCTTCCTTAGCTTTGGCTTTTTCTTCAGCCGTTAAATCGTTATTGGAATCAATCGCGTCATTCTTTGCTTTCAATGCGTCATCGATGGCTTGTTTTGCAGCCGGTTTAGCTGTTGGTGTTGGAGTTACTGAAGATATACTTGTCGCTCCGTCATTTTTAGCTTGTTCTACCGCATCGTTTGTTGTCGCGTTGTCGATGGCTTGCTTTGCTACATCTGCTTTGGATTTTGCGTCTTCCTTAGCTTTGGATTTTTCTTCAGCAGTCAAATCGTTATTGGCATCAATCTCTGCTTCTTTTGCTTTTAACGCTTCATCAACTGCATTTTTTGCGTCAGTTTTCTTTTGGCTTGCTTGCGGATTAACGCTTTCTACATCAGCAACGCCTGTAGTTTTCGCATTATCTACTGTTGAGTTTGTTGTTGCAGTATCAATATTATTTTTAGCCGCTGTTGCTCTTGCTTGTGCATCTGCTTTTGCTGCTTCTTTTTCTTCAGTTGTTAAATCATTTCTTGCATCAAGTTGTGCTACTTTCGCTTTCAGCGCGTCTTCGATTGCTTTCTTAGCCACTGGTTTCGCTACCGCTGTTGGCGTTACTGAACTTACACTTGTTGTTCCTGCCGTTTGGGCTGAGTCCACTGCTACGTTTGTTGTAGCATTATCGATTGCTGTTTTTGCTGCATTCGCTTTTGCCTGTGCATCTGCTTTTGCTGCATTCTTCTCTTCTGTCGTTAAGTCGTTATTCGCATCGATGGCTGCTTCTTTCTCTCTTAAAGCTGAGTCAATAGCTGCTTTTGCCGTATCTTTCTTCGTTGCTACAGGATTATCATTGCTAATCGCTGTTGTCCCAGATGTTTTGGCATTATCTAATGCTGCTTTTGTCGTTACCGAGTTATCATTAATTGCTGTTAAAGCTTTCGCCTTATCGGCATTAACTTTTTCGATTGCAGCTACTTTTTCTTCGGCAGTTGCGTTTGTATTAGCATTAATCTCTGCAATTTTATTGTCTGCAGCTGTATTAATTGCATCAATTGCAGGTTGTTTATTTAAACTTGTGAATTCTGATAAAGGTTTTGTATCAGTTGAACCATCTTTATAGGTCACAACAAGATTTCCATTAGCATCTTTTGTAATCGTAGAAATTCTTGTCGCCTGATTGTCTACAGCTTGTCCTCTCTTGCTAGTAAAATTAGCATCATCGTTAGTTTGAGAGTATTCAATTTTTACTTTTTCTTTAATTTTTTCAAATTCTTCTGCAGTTACATTCGCTGGATCTACTACACTAACTGTTCCTTCTGGAGTCTTAATATCATATTTAGTAGTTTGATTTTTTACAACAAACTCAACATAACCTTCAATTTTTTGACGTTCTGCAGGATTAGTAGTTGCATTAATTCTTCCGTTAAAAGGTGCACTTTCTCCATTGTTGTCATCTTTTGCAACGATAACACTTGTCCATTTTTTCCCAGCAGTTAAATTCGTTGTTCCAGTCATTTTAATGGTTGCTGTCTTCTTATCTTCAGAAACAGAACCTGCTCCGCTTGTTACTGCGCTATCAACAATATTTCCTACTGCTAAACCAAAACTAGTTGCATTATTATAGTTAATGTCACCAGGGCCACGAAGTTTTAGGTCCTTAATCTTAGACTCATCCGTTGCAGTAAATGTTAGGTCTGTCTCTTCTCCAGAATAGATATAAATATTTCTGTTCGCTTCGTTTGAATACGGTAGATTAACAACCGGTGGAACATTTTTTTGTACAATTTCACTTACTGGTTTCGTCTTCGTAGAACCATCTGTAAATGTAACAACAATATTATTCCCAACGATATTAACCGATTGAATAACATCCTCTGGGTGTTCTACTAAAGTTCCACGTCTATCAGCAAATCGTGCATCTTCGTTTGTTGTTGAATATTCTAATTGAATACTATCTTTGATTTTCTTTAAATCTTCTGCTGTAGGATTTGTCAAACTAGTTACAGAAATCTTTTCATCTGTAGGTTGAGATCTTAAGGCGTATTTTTTTGCTTGAGATTTTAATACTAAGTAGAAATATCCTGGATCCGTTATATCCATACCTTTTTTAAGATTTTCTCTACCTTGGTCATCAACTACTTGAACATAACGAGTACCAACATTTAATGTTTGGTTTTCTTGTTTTGTGTAATCTCTGTTCTTTTTTAATATATCATTTGGACGACCTGTAATGACGATTTTCGCAGGATTTGCTTGACTCGCCTCCGATGTTACCCCTGCCGTTTCAGCACGATTTATTACAGTAGCTGTAAATCCAAATTCAACATCCAAGTCATTATCTGTACCTGCAACATTAGGGAATCTTTGTCTAGATCCTTTCTTAATCGTTGCATAGCGAATTTTTCCAGTTTCAGAATAAACTGGAATTTCTAATGAAAAATGCTCTTCGTTATAGATATAGATTTTCTTCTCATCTGGTATGGAGAATGTAAAGTCTACCTTTGGATCTTGATTGACAGCTGCACGGAATGTTGTATCCTTTTCAATTTCACTTCCATTACGCGGATCATTGGCACCAGTATTTTCAATCGCATTTGATTCTGATGGTTTCTCAGTATTCTCAGCTTTGATACCAACTGTTTCTTTACCCTCAGTAGTATCTGTTGAAACAATTTCTTTTTTCTCAACCGGCTTATTTCGTAATTTTGAGTTAACAGTAGTAACCAGTTTTTGATAGGCACTCGTCAATTCTTCTTGACTGCTTGCGCTCGCTAAAGTTGCTTTGGCATTAGCTAACTCAGCAGCTAGACTCGCTACACTTTCCTCAGTCTTATTAGCGTAAGCTCCACTTGAAATCTTACCTTCAATTTCACCAATATAATTTGCAAGTTGACTTTTATCTAGTTCTGGTTTAGTAATTTTCGGCTCACTAATTTTGGACTCACTCTGTTTTTCAGTCTTATCCCCACCTTCTTTAGCCAACTCTACTTTACTAGAAGACTCTTCAGTTACTTTCAATTGATCCGCTGCAACTGCTCCATTTCCTAAAAACATTAAAAAGGCAGCAACCGCTACACTCGCTGCACCAAAACTATATTTACGAATGGAGAAACGCATGATTTTTTCTTTTCTCTGATTCTCAAGGGACTTATCAGAAAGCTTGTTCTTCATTTATAATATTTCCTTTTCTCTTATCTATGTACACATTATATCATATTGAATTTTATGCGTATTTACAAATTACTTTATATTTCATTTTATAATTTTTAAACTATTTTTGCAAGTTGTTTGAACTCGAACAGAATCCATAAAACAAAGCCCAGACTGACATTTCATTTACTTTTTGAAAATCTATTTTCTAGTATTTTGGTTATAAATATATTCAATAATTATGCTTGTAAATGAACATTTAAGAACTTCAAAAACATCAAAAAGGTAGATCCAGTCAAAACTGATCTACCTTTTTATTATACTAGTCTTATCTACTATTTAGTGAATAAATCTCCAGTAAATCCGTTAGATTTTTGTAAAAGTTGTTTATAAACTTTCTCTTTCAGACCAACTGTATTTCCAAATCCATTCCCTTTAAGATCTTTTTCAACTGCTTCATCAAACAACTCTTGAAGTCTCGCATAAGTTGAAATTTTCTCACCATTAATTTCAATTTCAACAAAACCTTTTTGAGCTTTCTCATGAACTTCATGGTACCAAGCAGATTTCCATTCTTCTAAGTTTTGGAATCTTCCATTTGAAACTTTCTTAATGATAAAATCATCTCCAACATAACCGTTGTTTTCTTTCTTAGCAGCATCTTTGTATTTATTAGAAGCATATCCTAAGAAACCATCGAGGTAACCAAAGTAACCCCACATACGGAATGTATTATGTTTAAATGAAATAGAACCTACAGCACTTCTACTTGTATTACCACCATAGATACCTGCCATCATATTAACTGTTTGATAAGCAGAATCGAAACCTTCCGAACGGTAACGTCCATTACCTGGCATTCCATGCTTCGTAACAAAGTTATTGTTTACCAATTGATCAATCGTTGTTAACTTCATGTTTTTCTCTTCATCATTTAAATCACGAAGTTTATCCCATTGATGTGGCTCACCTTTTAGACTGTTACGATCAGCATTCGAACGCCATTCTCGGTCCATTTTCTTGAACCACTTATCATTTGTACCTTCATTTTTCTTAATAACGGCATTAGCTTCTAAGTAATCAAGCATCATCATTGATTCATTATAATTCTTCATGTAATGATCAATCTTCTGACGACTATCTAGCATATTAGGATTATAGTTATACCATTGCTTACCATCATTTTGACGCTCATATGCCATATTCAATCCTAAGGCACCATATTCACCATTTGGATTTGATACAGATGGTGATTGTAACATACCTTGAGCAAAGGCTTCAACGTCTGTTCCTTCACGGTGACGCCATCCACCCAAGTAGGCCATACGATCATTAATATGTGTAGTTTCGTGAGTAAATGCAGACGTTCCGAAGTCACTGATTAAGCTAGATAAAATATAATAGACAGCTTCTTGTGGTTGTGGATTTTGGAAAATATAGGCATAAGCTCCCATACCGTTGTTACCATGCCACTTACCTGTTGGACCATAGAATTCACGAATCGGAGCAAAGTCCCCGTTCTTAGTATGTCCCATACGGTCAACCCAACCAAGGTCTGGTGCAAAGTGATTATCCCAAATAGCTGATGATACCATATTTTCACTCTTAAGGAGTTGATTACGAACGTTATCCGCAGCAAGTCTTGACCAGAAGTCCAAATAATTGATTTGTTCTTGCGCGCGTAAATTGATTTCTTTCTTGAACTCTTCACGTTGGGCTTCGGTTGTCTTACCATATTTCTCAAACGAACTAAACGCAATCGTATTATAGGTCGTAATTAAGAACATATGCGCTTTCTTCAGGTTAAGAAGTGGTAAGATATAACGTCCATGATGACCGTTGTTAATTACTTCATACAGTTTATATTTCTTATTAGCGAAATCTGGATTTGATGATTGTTTCTCAACAACATAAGCATTATCCGCAATGTTATTCTTGAACCAAGTGTTCATATCAGTATCATTTGTGAATAATTCCATGTTGTATTTTAGGAATTCATGCAAGTTAGCTTTACCAGTAGCACTTGCAATCACATCACGATATGCATCCTGTGTTCTATCACCTTTCAAGAAGTGTTCACGTGAACCGATTTGAATTAAGCGGTCGATGACATTCGTTGATTTACCATAGAAATCCGGTTTAAACATCATGATGTCTTTAATGCTCATATCACCATACGCAAAACCATAATAGCGATTGAGATAAGCCAGACCCATCATAATTTTTGCTTTGTTATCTTCTACTCTCTTCACAAGAGCCTTCATTGCAGCTTCGTCGCCGTTTAACTGATGGTCTTCATTTTCAACGATTGCTTTCACAAGTTTATCAAGGTTACCTTTTACTTCGTCAAAGCTTTCTTCTAAGAATAAGTTACGAATATAATTGTTCTTATGATTGTCACTATTTTCAGCAGGTTTATCACGTTTGTCCATCAATGCACGCACTTCAGGTGAAATCAATTCGACACTTGCTAATTTTTCTTTCACATCAGCAATTAGTTTGTTACGATTCTTATCCACCATATTTGGTGTGTAAACGACATCACCTAAATCTGTAATAGCATATTCTTTTACTTGAGCCACTTTTGATGTAACCTTAGGTGATACGGATTTTTCTTCTTTTGTACCGTCAGCGTAATGAATCATAATATGATCAACATCTGATAAATCGGTCACAAATTGTCCATCTTTCATACCTGTAACAGATAATACTTCTGTATTCAGTAATTTAGAATCTGAAGGAATCTTGTTACCTTGATTTACAATCCATTCTTTATTGTAGAATGGTTGAAGTTTTTCGATGTTACGGTAAGCAAGCTCACGAGATGCATCATAGTCTTGAGTAGATTTATAAGTGTCAGCTTTTGATTCCTTATGATTTAACTTATCTACAAAATGTTCAGTTATTGTATATTCATGTGCAGTAATTCCCATTTTAGCAATTCTTGCATCAGCTTCTTCTTGGGAAACACCTTTCCAACGACTAGAACGAGAATAGGATTGTTTACCTTCACTTACACCATTAACGAATACATTATTATTTCGAACCCAGTTTG
Organism: Streptococcus sp. UMB1203; assembly: GCF_030217725.1. Taxonomy (GTDB): domain Bacteria; phylum Bacillota; class Bacilli; order Lactobacillales; family Streptococcaceae; genus Streptococcus. The sequence continues at coordinate 6,403 of NZ_JASOOK010000008.1, forward strand.
CACCAAAGTAATCATCATCCTCTGCATCACGAGAACCGTAAAGAATCTCACCACCATTCTTCACCTTCATCATAGTAACGTTATTTTCAGCAAGTCCCCATGACCAGTTAGAATGAAGCAAACCACCTGTTTCAAGAGGTTCTTTCACATCAATCGTACCTTTTGCAACAGAGTTCTTCAAACGTCCCCATGCACTAACATCTCTCGGATTATCACCATGATTCAATTTAGCAACAAGTCCACCGACCTTAGCTTTATTCCCTTTGATATAGGCATCAATGTAAGAGTTATCTGTGTTACTTCTCCAGCTTTCGCTGACAAGCCCACCTGACCACCATCCTGCGTTCCCTACACTTGTAATATTGCCGATAAAGGCTACATTACGCATATTGGATTCATCCAGTTTATTGACCATACCCGTAACGTCATTGTTACCTACAACATTACCTGTTACTTTAATGTTTTCAATCGTTGACTTCTTAAACATCTCACCAAGCGGTGCTGTCTTGTTCGCCCAAGGCATATTGATATCAACATTACCCAGATTGATGTCGTGAATATGAGCATTCTCAGCTTGTGCAAATAACGGACGAGCTAAATTGTGAATAGTGTAACGTTTATCACCCTCACTAGATAGCTTACCAGTGAATTTAGCTGTCACGTAAGATTTACTTGGTGTTGGTACATTCACAGCGTTTAAATCCGCACCAAGTTTAAACTCACCATTTGGAGTTTTTTGCATATCTTCAATTAATTCTTTGAAATTGTAGTATACATTACCTTCTTTGGCTTTTTGTTTTTCAAAATAATGAACATACTCTTCGCTAAGTGTGTTATCAGCATTCCGTTGAATCAAATCAGGTGCTTTGGCAGTGACTTTGTATAAAGTTTTTCCGTCTTTTTCTACTTCTTCAATCTTGTCAACAGCAAGTCGTGTAACTTTGTTGTCGTGAGTTGTCACTCGTAGGTAAAGTGGAGCAACATCAGCTGGTTTTTCTGTCAGCAAACTAGTATCTGTTTCGTTACCGTCAGCGTCCACACTCATCAAGCTTGTTTCTTTGATATTTTTGATTTCAACTTTTTTGAGGTCAAGTCTTAGCGGTTCTTCCTTCAGAACTTCTTCCTCATCACCCTCACCACGGTCATAAACCATCTTAGTTTCAAGTTTATAATCCTTGTAGTACTGCAAATCTGTCAAGGTAGTTGTCAGGTCGTCTGGTGAAACATTCAAGGTTTTCACAATCTCATCACCTTTTTTCAGAGTTAAGGTGATAGATTTAATGGCTGCCTTGCTTGGATTTTCTAGACTGTATTTAACATCTGAAGTCCGTTTCAAATCCTTAGGTTCAACTGCAGTGATGGTCAATACTGGTTTTTCAAAGCTCTTGGTACCACGTTTCAAAATTTTGTCTTGAGGTGCCTCAAGGATTTCCTCTGTAACTTTTGGAGCGTCTTCTGTTTTAACTCCTTTGATGGTGTTAAAGGTCTTGGTGATTTTTTTCTGACCTTCTTTTCCTTCTTGAGCTACAACTTCTAAGCCTTTTTTCAGTTGATCATCTTCTTCAACTTTTTCCTTAAATGGAATCTTTTCAATACTTTCTTCTACCAGAGTTCCTTCAATTGGTTTTGTCCCACGACTTACCTGTTGGTTTACAGGTTCCTTGGTAACTTCTGTGCTAGTTGAAAGAACTTGGTCAGTTTTAACACCTTCTACTGTTTTATAAGTTGTTTTAGTAACTTGACTACCTTTTTCACCATTTCTTACGACAGTTTCTTCGTCTGTGTACTTGGTTGGGTCCTCAGTCATCTCAGTTTTGTAGTCTAAGTCTGTAGTCGATGTTTCAACAAGGGTTCCCTCAGTTACTTTGTACTCAGGTAACTGTTCTTGTACAAGAGCTTGGCCAGTTTTACCTTCCTCTTGGGTACCTTTTGATTCAACTGGAGCCTCTGGCAATTCTGGCTGGGTTAAAGATTGGCCTTCTTTGCCTTCCTCTTGGGTACCTTTTGATTCGATTGGAGCTTCTGGCAATTCTGGCTGGGTTAAAGATTGGCCTTCTTTGCCTTCCTCTTGGGTACCTTTTGATTCAACTGGAGCCTCTGGAAGTTCTGGTTGTGTTAGAGCTTGGCCCTCTTTACCTGGTTCTTGAGTCCCTTTTGATTCAACTGGAGCCTCTGGTAAGGTTGGTTGCGTTAAGGCTTGACCTTCTTTGCCTGCCTCTTGCGTTCCTTTAGCTACCTGATGCGTTGGTTCAGCTTGTGGGGTTGGAGTTGGAGCAGGTTGCTCTTCTTTCTTAGTTCCAACTGCAATGACTTGCGAAACAGGATTTTGAACCACTTGGTCTTCGATGACTTCTCTAACTTCTTGACCATTAACCATCGATACTTTGGTTACAAGGCGGCGCTGACCATTTACTCCGGATGTGACGATACGAGTCTGTCCTTCTGCTAGATTCGCATCTGGGCTTGTGACTGTTTCAAACGGAATCTCTACCAAGCTCTCTTCCTGTCTAGTTTGAGGCTTCTCAGAAACTGTTTTTTCTTCAATAGCAGGAGCTGTCACAGGTTTTTCAACGACAGTTTCTGGCGCAACAGTCGGTGTTTCTTGAACTACTTCTGTCTTCTCGATTTCATTTGCACTTTGCTTTTCTACTGGCAACTGAGACTGTTCCACTGAAGCTGGTCTTGATGGATGGAGTTCTGCTTCCTTGAAGTATCCAATGTATTCATAGCCATCAATATGGATAATCCCTTCAGCCAAACCTTCATGTGTAGAGGCTGAAATAGTTTGGTTATAAGAAAGTAATTCTTTATTTTCAAATGCGAATGTCCCATAAGGTACAAAAGTGCTAGCTCCTAAAGAACCAATCAAGAGAACACCTAGGACCTCTTTGCGACCTTTTTTAGACACCAAAAAGACTGCTAGCGAAGCTGTTGCCAAACCAAGGCCTGCCAAGGCTAATTCTTTACTTCCTGTGTAAGGAAGTTGTTGACTGTTAGTTGCCTTCTTGCGATAAACTACATAAAGAATATCATCATCTTGAAATTCTGTTGGAACCTCATGGTGAATCAGGGCTTTTTCAGACTCGGTCAATTCCTGCTCCGCCAAATAACGGTAATGAACACTATGAGCACCGCCAACTTCATTGGCTTGAACCTTATCTACTGAAAGGGTAGCAGCACCAAAAAGGAAGGCCCCAATGGCTACAGGACCTACCCCAACAGTTAGCTTACGAATCGAATATTTGGTAATCTTTTCTAGTTGTTGTTTTGTTTTTCTCATTTTCACGACTTTCTAATAGAATCTTGTGGATAATGCGCACGCGCACCTCCGATTAATTTTGGACGACTTGCAAGAGCCGTTACATGGGCATGCCCAATCTCTCTCAAAAGAGGGCGAATCGGAACCTGAACATGCTTGACATGCATGCCAATTGCAGTGTCTCCGATATCCAATCCAGCATGAGCCTTGATAAATTCAACCTCAACTGGATCCTGCATCAACTTGAAGGCTGCCAATTGACCCGAACCTCCTGCATGGAGAGTAGGAAGGACACTAACTATTTCCAGACCAAACTGTTCAGCCACCTGACGTTCAACGACGAGGGCCCGATTGACATGTTCACAACCTTGAACGGCTAGATGAATTCCTTGTTCCTCTAGGATATCTAGGATGTTCTTCACAATGATTTCCCCAATTTCTTGGCTGGATTCCTTGCCAATCTGACCACCTATCACCTCACTAGAAGAAAGACCCAAAACAAAGATAGATCCTTGCTTCAAATTGGCCTTTTCTAATACATCTTTTACAATCTGGCTTGTTTCTCTTTGAATGTCTTTTTCCTTCATACTTGATACCTCTTTTGTCATTATCTATCATATCGTTTTTTCTACTTTTTAGCAAGATAGACAACCTAGAAAGCTTGCCCAATTACGCATAAAACTCCCAGAATTGACTGGGAGTTAGCTAGTTTCTATTCTATTTATGTATATTTCAACTGTCGTTCCTTTTGAGGGGACAGAATCAATCTTCATCTGGTAATCTTCTCCAAAATGAAGTTTGAGCCGTTGGTCAACATTTTGAAGACCAACTCCTCCACGTTTGAGTTGACTTTGACTACTATCGCCAGCAGCTTGGAAGCCAACTCCATCATCCTCAATGCGGATGACCAAGCCCGAATCCTGTTCCTGGACAGAAACTCTAATATGTCCCTGACCTTCCTTTTCTTTAATACCATGGTAAAGAGCATTTTCTACTAGAGGTTGTAGCACCAGCTTGGGCAAGACTAGATTATCAAAGGCAGGAGTTTCATTAATTTCGTATTCTAGCTTATCCCCATAACGTTGTTTCTGGATAAAGAGATACTGGCGAACATGATTGATTTCATCAGACAGGCAAATCAAGTCCTTACCTTGATTGAGCGCCAAGCGGAAATAGGTTGCCAAGGACTTGGTCACCTGAACCACTCGCTGACTATCCTGAAATTCAGCCATCCAGATGATGGTGTCTAAGGTATTATAGAGGAAATGCGGATTAATCTGGCTTGATAGGGCTTGAAGTTGGTACTGACGGGTCGTTTCCTCCTGGATACGAACATCTATCATCAACTGATCAATCTGATCCAACATGGCATTGAACTGACGAGTCACCTCTCTCAGTTCATAAGCACCCGCTTCCTTGGCACGAAGATTTTGAGCACCAGAAGCAATTTCCAGCATGGTTTCTCTCAAATCCTTCAAAGGGGCAATCCAGCGCTTGAGACTGAACCACACCAAGCAGAGACAGGCAAGAAGTGATGTGACACTAGCCCCAAGCAAGGTCCACAAGAGTTGACTCCGAACCTGGTCTAACTTTTCCAGTGATGACACGCCAAGCACCGTCCAATCAGTTCCTGCAATCTTTTCCTGACTGACGTAGGATTGGTGGTCGAGCGTATAGCCCTGCCCTGTCTCAATGTAGGGTTTCATGGCTTCCATTTCACTAGCTGAGCTATAAACTGTGTGTTGAGGATGATAAACAAATTCATGGTTTTCATTGATAATAAAGGCAAAGCCCTGCTGCCCCAACTGGAGTTGGTTGAGATAGGCTTCCAGAGTTTCGTAGGAAATATCCAAGCGAAGTACGCCAAGATTGGCACCCTTTGCATCAACAAGTTCCTGAGTGACAGAAATGACCCACTGACTGTCTGATTTGCGAGCTGGAGTCAAAATAGGCATGACTCCCTGATGAATGGCCTTCTGATACCAGTCCTCAGCCATCATATCAGAGGAGGTTTTCATTTGCACACTATCATCTGTAGAAATGACCTGACCGGATTTTGTGACCAGTACAACAACTTTCAAGTCTTGGTCTGACTTTAAGATGGTCAAAAACAAATCTCGAATTCCCTTGACCTTGTCTTGACTGGGATTCTCAGCATAGCCTAGGACATCTGCCTGCTGGGTCAAACTAGTCGAGGTGGTTTCTAATTTTTTGATATAAGACTGGATAAAGTGGCTAGTTTGGCTGATAGTCGTCTGGCTATTGCCCTCAATACTAGCCTCAATGGCTGAAGAACTAGATTGATAGTAGAAAGTCCCAACCAGAGCTAGGAGAATGAGAAAGACCAGAAAGATGGAAATCACCATTCTGACTAAGAGAGAAGAACGCTTCATCGACCTTCCCCCTTCTTAAACTGACGAGGTGTCACACCTGCAATCTGCTTAAAGCGTTGGGTAAAATAATTCATATCTTCAAAACCAACTTTCTCTGCGATCTCATAAATTTTCAGATCTGTAGTTAAAAGCAAGAGTTTGGCTTGTTTGACACGTTCTCTCACCAGGTAATCCTGAAAAGGTAGTCCCAACTCTTTCTTAATCAAAGAACTCAGATAAGTCGGACTAAAGCCCAAGTCACTGGCCAAAGACTTTAAACTAAACTGGCTATCAGCCAGATGGGACTGGATTTTCTGGGCCATATTTCCTTCAAACTTATCGGTCAGTAAATCTTGTAACTGCTCTTCCTTTTCTTCCTTATCCAACTTTTGCTTGATTTTCCCCAACATTTCCTCAATATCCTGACGAGAAAAGGGCTTGAGCAGGTAGTCATCCACACCTAGTTTGACGGCAGACAAGGCATAATCAAAATCATCGTAACCTGTCAAAAAAACTAGATGCACCTGAGGATAGGTTTCTCGGACCAGACTGGCCAACTGGATGCCATTTAGCTGAGGCATGTTGATATCGGTTAAAATGATATCTGGCACCTGCTTTTGTATCAATTCCCAAGCCTGCCTTCCATTTTCAGCCTGACCGATGATTTCCATATCGTAGGCTGCTACATTGACCAGTTTGGTCAAGCCTTGTCTTACCAGATACTCATCTTCTACAATTAAGATTGTGTAGGTCATGCTCTGCTCCTTTGTCACTTACTAGTATCAGTATAGCAAAATTCTCCTCTAACTGCTTAGGAAAGGTCACTTAATCGACATAATCTAGTAAATAAGCATAGCCTTTTTCTTCCATTTGGTCTTTAGGAATAAAGCGGATAGAAAGACTATTGATACAGTAGCGTAAGCCACCCTTGTCCTGTGGACCGTCCGTAAAGACATGACCAAGGTGAGAATCTCCCACTCGACTTCTTACTTCCATGCGCGTCATATTGTAGGACTTATCTTCCTTGTAGGTAACCACATCTGGGCTGATAGGTTGGGTGAAACTAGGCCAGCCACAACCAGACTCAAACTTATCCTTTGATGAAAAGAGGGGTTCGCCAGTGGCCACATCCACATAGATACCGGATTCAAATTTATCCCAGTAGCGGTTTGAAAAAGCCCGTTCTGTTTGATTTTTCTGGGTAACTGCATACTCCTCAGGTGACAAGGCCTTTTTCAATTCCTCATCACTTGGTTTGGGATATTTGCTGGCATCGATGACGGGATAGGCTGCCTGATTAACATTGATATGGCAGTAGCCATTTGGATTTTTCTTGAGATAGTCTTGGTGGTAATCCTCAGCCACGACAAAATTCTTCAAGGGTTCCTTTTCAACTGCTAGAGGTTGGTCGTATTTCTTAGCCACCTCATTAAAGACTTGGTTAATCACCTCTAAATCCTTGTCATCTGTGTAATAAACACCAGTACGGTACTGGGTTCCCACATCGTTTCCTTGTTTATTTTTGCTGGTTGGATTGATAATTCGGAAATAATGAAGCAGGATTTCCTTGAGGGAGATTTGCTTAGCATCATAAGTGACATGGACGGTTTCCGCGTGTCCTGTTTGGTTAATCAACTCGTACTTGGTTGTTTCCCCTCTACCATTTGCATAGCCTGAAACGGCATCTGTCACTCCAGGCACACGTGAGAAGTATTCCTCAACTCCCCAGAAACATCCCCCAGCTAGATAAATTTCGTGCAAGTCTGCATCTTTACTAACTTCTGTTTTTTTCACTGTTTTTCCTCCTTGGCTAACTGATGCTTTCTCAATTTGCGAGCTATCTGTCTGCCCTGCATTTCGCATCAATAGAAAATAGAAACCGCTTATGGCTAGGAAAAAGATTCCTGCCAAGACAAACAATTTTACTTTATCATTCATGATCTTTCTCTACCCCATTTCTTTCAATGTTTTTAAAATCATATCCTTATCCATAAAACCTGGTTGTGTTTTGACCAGCTTGCCTTCCTTGTCTATAAAGGCTTGAGTTGGGTAAGAACGGACACCATAACTTTCCAAGAGTTTGCCTGATGGATCAATTAGAACTGGAATATTTTTATAATCCAAGCCCTTGTACCAGTTCTTAAAGTCTGATTCTGCTTGTTCCCCCTTGTGTCCAGGAGACACCACCGTCAAAACTACATAATCATCACCAGCATCCTTAGCAATTTCATCCGTATCTGGAAGACTGGCTAGACAGATGGAACACCAAGAAGCCCAGAATTTGAGATAGACTTTCTTACCCTTATAATCAGATAAACGGTAAGTCTTGCCATCTACTCCCGTCAGTTCGAAATCAGCAACCGCCTGACCTTTAGTAGCAGTTTGTGAACTGACTTGTTCTGTTTTCGTTTGCTCCTTCATAGTAGATTCGTCTGACATGTTTTTAGCCGAACAGGCTGCCAAGCAACAGATTGAGCCTACTCCAAGGAGACATGTTTGCCATTTTTTCATTTCTTCTTCCTCTCTATTCAAATAATGTAGTCAAAATGGAAGCATTTCCCAAAAGCACCAAGATTCCCATCACGATAATGAGGAAACCACCCACTTTTTTGAAGGTTCCGAGATAAGGATGGAGTTTTCGGAAATGTTTCAAAACATAGCTGGAGGCTAGAGCTAAAACCAAAAATGGTAGCGCTAGCCCCAGCGTATAGATTAACATGAGACCAGCTCCCTGCCAAGCACCTGAACCACCTGAAGCCGCCAAGGCCAAAACAGAGCCCAGAACTGGCCCCACACAAGGCGTCCAAGCAAAACTAAAGGTCAACCCCAGTAAAAATGCCTGACTATAGCCCTTACCCTTTTGCTCCTGTCTCTTTAATTGTAGCCTTCTTTCCTTGTAGAGCCCCTGCAAATGTAAGATTTCCATCTGGTGCAAGCCCAAGAGAATGATAACCGCACCCGTCACATACTGAAACCAAGAAGCATACAGCAAATTGCCTAAAAAACCAGCTCCATAACCCAGTAAAATAAAAATAAAGGAAATCCCCGCTATAAAAGCCAAAGTTCTCAATAAACTAACAAGTGAGATTGAAAATTTGCCACTAGAAGCCTGAGCACCATCTTTATCATCCAACAAGACCCCTGCATAAACCGGTAACAAGGGTAAGATACAAGGAGAAAAGAAGGAAAGAATTCCAGCAAGAAACACACTAATAAAAAAGATAATATTATCCATTGCCTTCCTCCATTCTTTGATTTGATAGGACTATTATAGCCCCAAAACTCCAGAAAAAACAGGGACAATGATAGGGGAAAATAGGAATTTAATCAGGTTATATTTCAAAAAAATAAAAAGAAGCATGAAGACAAAAGGTAAGCTATCTTATCCCCAATGAAAATCAAAGAGCAAACTAGGAAGCTAGCCGCAGGTTACTCAAAATACAGCTTTGAGATTGCAGATAAAACTGACGAAGTCAGCTCAAAACACGGTTTTGAGGTTGTAGATGAAACTGACGAAGTCAGTAACCATACATACGGCAAGGTGAAGCTGACGTGGTTTGAAGAGATTTTCAAAGAGTATTACTGTTTCAGAGCTTACATCTAGCATAACTAAAAAACAGATTCTTCCATCTATCACGGAAAAATCTGTCATTGACTTACTGATTTAGAAAAAATCCAACCACGGCTGGCGAAGCTTATCTTTGCTAGTTTCTCTGTATTTTTTAATTCCAAGAATGCTATTTTGACTAGTATTGGTGATGGTCATACAACAGCGCCTCAAACTCAGCGACAGTCATTCCCAGCTGCTCACTCGCAACCTCTGAAGTCAGAAGACCTTGGCGGACCATATCTAAGAAAGCGAAGACTCTTCCTTCAACTTTCCCGCGTTCTAAACCTTTCGCCCTAGCAGTTTCCAAGGCATAGTCCTGTGCTAACAAGGCTTGTTCTTCACGCATACGTAGTTGACTAAACATTTTCCTGTCCTCCTCGGACCAGCTCTTGTAATCCAGCAGTTGGTCTGCTTGACTAATGGCTTGCTCGGGTTGTTGGGTAAAGGGCTTATTGCCAAAAAACTCCAACCACGGCTTGCGAACCTCATCTTTGCTGGTTTCTCTGTATTTTTTTAGTTCCAAGAACGCCATCTTGACTAGATGGTGTTCCTGTCCATTGTTTGCAAGTGTTAAAACCTCACCTGTCGTATCCTCACGCATACTAAAACTATGAAAAGCCAAATCATCTGAGAAATAATTGCTGTCCACAATTGCGATAGCATAAACGGGTGCGATGTGTTTGTAGCTCTGGTGAGTATTTCCTTCTTGCTGGCGAATTTTTTCGAGATTTTGATTGACCTGACTGCATAGATAAGCCCACAGGCGATTAATGAAAAAATTCTGATGATGCACCTGAATCTCAATGATTACTTGAGTTCCATTATCTAGTTCAGCTAAAACATCTATACTGGTATAGAAATCCTGGGCCGAATACGGCATGGAAGGCAAGACATGAATATTGCTTCCCTCCAAAATCGTCACATTTTTGGCTGGTAAGTCCAGCATATCACGGATAAATTGACAAGTGATTTCTGGATTACTAAAGATTTTCTTAGCAACCAAGTCATTGGTTGGGCTAATGCCCGGATGTCTTAGAATCATCCTTTTCCTCCTTTTATTATATCACAGTTTTAAATCTAGGTTTACTAGATTCACTGCTACTATCTATTTATTCGGAAAAAAATGGATAAATGAAATAGAAAATAATAAACTAGGATAGCGGATAAACGCTAAATTATCAGTAAAATTTTAAACTTATCTGTCTTTCCTACTTATCTGATAATAAATTAGGTCCGCCAGATAGCCTTTTCTCTCTACACCATTGACAATTGTTTTTAAATAGGACATTCCAGCCTTCTCCATGACACGACCTGAAGCTGGATTGAGACTAGCATATCGTGCTCAAACATTTTGAAAACCTGCTTGAGTAAAACAAAAGTCCAAGACAGCTTTCAAAGCCTCCGTCATCATACCACGACCCCAATAGTTTTTTCCTAAAACATAGCCAATTTCACAAGAAGAATCATTCTCATCCATTTCAACGATGCTAATATCTCCTATCACTTGCTCAGGTTTTTCTTTGAGGCAAATGGCCCATTTATAATAGTTGGGATTATCATAGGAAGTAACCCAGTTACGAATCGAATTTCGAGTCACCTCGACATCAGGATGAGGATCCCAGGTGACATAGGTCAGATTTTCAGCGGACGAAGCCCAATTCTGAAACATGGCTTCTGCATCACTTTCCAAAAATCTTCGCAAGATTAAACGATCTGTCTGTAATATTTCCGTACCGATAGCTTTCATGTCGCTACCTCGCTTTCTAATAGATGATTCTCTGTCCAGTCAGCATTGAAATTTGTTTTGCTGTTGAATTTCAAGGTAATAAGCTAAAAAGGTCCACTGGACTTCCTAGCTTACTTGTTTCCATGCTAGGGGTAAAAACCTCCACTGGAGGTTCCTCGTTTTCCCGTTTCTAGACTCGGGCTGAAAACCTCCACTGGAGGTTTTCACTCCCAAAAGTCATCAAAGACGGTGATTGGTAGGTGGCGTTTATGTTGGCCTTTGTGCCACCAGTTTTCAATAGTCGCTTGGGCTTCTGGGCTGATTGTTTTGCCTTCTAGGTAGTCGTCAATCTCTTCATAAGTGACTCCGAGGGCTACTTCATCAGCTAGACCTGGTTTGTCTTCTTCTAGGTCTGCTGTTGGGATTTTTTCATAAAGGGCTGGGTCTGCACCAAGTTCCTGCAAGAGTTGTTTTCCTTGACGTTTATTGAGGCGATAAAGAGGGAGAATATCTGCACCCCCGTCACCAAACTTGGTAAAGAAACCTGTGATATTTTCCGCAGCATGGTCTGTTCCAATGACCGCTCCGCTATGGGCACCAGCCAGAGCATATTGGGCAATCATACGGCTACGTGCCTTAATATTCCCCTTGTTAAAGTCTGAAACAGGGCTTCCTGTCGCTTCAACTGCTGCTGTCATGGCGTCAGCTGATTCCTTAATATTAACCACCAAGCTGACATCTGGCTGGATAAAAGCGAGGGCTTTTTGAGCGTCTGCTTCATCGGCTTGTACTCCATAAGGCAGACGGACAGCGATAAATTTGTAACTGTCATCGCCCGTTTCTGTTCGAAGTTCTTCCATGGCCAGTTGAGCAAACCGTCCTGCTAAGGTTGAGTCTTGTCCTCCAGAAATCCCTAGTACAAAAGTTTTTAGGAAGGGATGTTTTTTCAGGTATCTCTTTAAGAAATCAATGGAACGACGGATTTCTTCTTGGGCATCAATCACTGGTTTTACGCCCAATTCTTGGATAATCGTTTCTTGCAAACTCATTCTTCTTCTCCTTCACCAAGGGCTTCCTTGCGCATCTTGTCAATCAAGTCCATCTTGTCTTGCCATACATCACGCGCCAAATCCACTGGATAGTGCTGCGGATTGAGCACGCGCTTGTACTCATCCCAAAGCTTGTCAAACTCCTTACGAGCATAAGCCTGGATCTCAGTCAAGCTAGGCAGGTTGTAAATCAATTTTCCGTCTTTGAAAATATCCACTAAGAGAGGAACAGCATCAAAATTACGAACCGTCTTCTTGATATAAGTATAGGTCGGATGGAACATCTTGATTTCTGTCATGCCGGCAACATCTACGCCATCATAAGTTATATAGTCGCCTTCTGACTTGCCTTTTTCACGACTGGTAATGCGCCACACCTGCTTCTTACCTGGCGTAGACACTTTTTCCGCATTATTAGACAGCTTGATCGTATTGCGCATGTTGCCATTTTCATCTTCGATCGCAACAATCTTGTAAACTGCCCCAAGAGCTGGCTGGTCATAGGCTGTAATCAGCTTGGTACCCACGCCCCAGACATCAATCTTGGCTTTTTGCATCTTGAGGTTGAGGATAGTATTTTCATCTAGATCATTAGAAGCATAAATCTTAGCCTCTGTAAATCCAGCCTCGTCCAATTGCTGACGGACTTTCTTGGAAATGTAGGCAATATCCCCAGAGTCAATCCGCACACCCATAAAGTTAATCTGGTCACCTAGCTCACGCGCCACCTGAATGGCAGCTGGAACTCCGATGCGAAGGGTGTCATAGGTATCCACAAGAAAGACGCAATTTTTGTGGGTCGCAGCATAAGCCTTGAAAGCTTCATAGTCATTTCCATAAACCTGAACCAAAGCATGGGCATGGGTTCCCAAAACAGGAATGTCAAAGAGTTTACCAGCACGCACGTTGCTAGTTCCATTGGCTCCACCAATCACCGCTGCGCGTGTTCCCCAGATAGCCGCATCCATCTCTTGCGCCCGACGTGTCCCAAACTCCATTAAAGGTTCATCTTCAATGACTGAGCGAATACGAGCTGCCTTAGTCGCCACCAAGGTCTGGTAGTTGACGATGTTCAAAAGAGCCGTTTCGACCAACTGACATTGTGCTAGAGGGCCTTCCACCTGCACAATCGGCTCATTAGCAAAAACCAAATCCCCTTCTTGGGCAGAACGAACGGTCAACTCCAACTGGAAATTGCGGAGATAGTCCAAAAATGCCCCATGATAGCCTAGCGACTCCAAATAGGCAATATCACTATCTGAAAAACGCAGGTCTTCAAGATAACTCACAATTCTTTCCAAACCGGCAAAAACCGTATAGCCGTTCTTAAAAGGCTGTTGGCGGAAATACACCTCAAAGACCGCCTTTTTATTGTGAATTCCTTGGTCAAAGTAAACCTGCATCATGTTAATCTGGTACAAGTCCGTGTGCAATGTCAAACTATCATCTGGATACATACTTTTCCTACTTCCTTAGCTAGAAACACATGAAAATTTTCAAGAACTTTCATGTATTCCAATAAATTAGTACTATTATATCACATTTTAGCCTGATTGAGAAAAGAGTAACAAGCTATTCTCCACTCTCCAGTTCATCCATATCTTGTTCAAACTTTTTCTGAGCCCATTCGCCATAACTCTTCAGACCAAGATTGCCAATAAAAACCCAGGGAAGGTAAATGACATAAGTAATTGCCCAAGCAGACAGGTATTTAACGTTCAAAGGATTGTGCTGATAAATTTCTATGTTGAATTGATAATTCTGTAACATCAAAAGAGCTGTAATAGCCAAAGTTAGAAAAAAACAACCCAAAATCGTAAAATGAAAACGACTATAGTAGGTCACTCCCAGATAACGGGCACGATTGAAAAAGAAGAAAATTCCTACTATCAGAGTATAGACTAGAAAATTCGGATTAAAAATAGATGGAGCCAACACTGCCACCAAATAGCTTAGAAGTACAAGCCCAATAAAGAGTGAAAAAGATTCTGCCCCAGCTTTATTGATTAATTGTTCTTCTCTTTCGTCAAGTAATTGATAATGAATGAATTTAGTTACCATCTTCTTCCTCCCAAAATAATTGGTCTAGGGTTTTCCCTAAACATCTGCAAATGGACTGGCAGAGCGAGAGACTGGGATTGTATTTTCCCGCCTCTATCAAACCAATAGTCTGGCGCGTCACCCCCACAGCCTCTGCCAGTTGACCTTGAGTTAAATCAAGCTCTACCCGAGCTAATTTTAATTTTAAATTTTTAGCCACCTGCGTCCTCCTTATAGTTTTAATACTCATCTGCTCTTAAAAAATCCAAAACCAACACAAGCTGTCAGCTATTTATTATAACCTCATTAATTAGCACTCCAATATTATCTTCAGCCTAAAACCAGTATGTTGGATTGTTTGAAATAAACTTCCTAGTTTACTCTTTTATTTTTGTTTAGTATTAGCTTTAGTAGGGTCTTTTAAACGAGTTTTGATTGCTTGTATTTCTTGTTTAGTTGATTTCATATCACTATTATATAATGCTTTTAGAAATGAGTCTAGCATAAGACAAAAACGTGTACACAACAAGAGCAGGAGCATAGCAAGATGACTGATTTTTTGCTGGATTTTAAGTCTGCAAAATAATACTAAATAAAACTAAAATGAATACTTCTTGCTTTTCTTGATAGTGAAAAAGCACAATAAAATGATTATAGTGATTACCACAAGATACTGACTAATAGACATCGTATTTGAAGCCACAAATACAGGTAAAGAATAAAAAGGAAGAAGTTCAATTGCTTTGATAAACAAATCATTACTAGTATTCATCATAATCGTATTTAATATATTAGGAATAAAGAGTAGTAAAGCTACTAAAAAACCAAATACCAAGCCACTTTTTAATTTGTATAAATAGAAAATGTAAGATAATAGAAAATAAAATAGGACTAACAAAATTGTATTGACTACAATGGCTACTATAAAATCTAATCCTAAATCACCTGGAACACCCAATTTACTTACGATGACTAGTAGCACAATGCCATTCAAAGCATAAATAATGGAAACTGAGATGGCATATAGAAAATTAGACAAGAGGTAAATCATCCGATTTTTCTGTTGATTATAAAATAAACTTATCGTATTGTGGGAAAAATCCCTGCTAATAATTCGGTTAGCATGTATAACAGCCATTAACATACCGATCATAGCATAAAAGTTTGAAATATGCTTAATACCAAGCGATGTCCCTTGAATCTTTAGAATAAAGAATGTAACCAATATCGGCGGTATAAACGAGATAAGCAAACCGAGATATATTACGCCTGATGAATATAAATCTCTTATATTTTCCTTAAGAAAATTCAATTTATTTAATTTCATGATTATAACCTTCCTTTATTTTGAACGATTTAGATAAATATCTTTAAGCGTCTCTTTTTTAGTTTCAAAATCAACTACTTTAATAGAGTTTTCGTTAAAAAATTTAAAAAGCTCACTACTTTGAATATTCCCAGACATAGTAATTCTCAGTCCCTCTTCCTGAACAATAGCCCCAAATTCTTGTTTGGTAATGAAAATGTCTCTATCTGTAGCTGATGAAAAAGCTATCTCAAACAAGCAATTATGACTATCTTTTCCTACTTTTTGGAATGTCAAAAGTCCGTTCTCCAAGAAAAGGACTCTCTCACAAATTTCTTCAATATCTTCTAATTTATGACTCGATATTAAAATTCCCACATTTTCATGTAAAGCTAAATTTTTTAGAACCGCTAAAACTATTTGTGATGATTCAATATCTAAACCATTAGTCGGTTCATCTAAAATCAATATATCAGGTTCCGTAACGAGAGTTAGAAGCAAAGCTAATTTTTGTTTTGTACCCAAAGAATAGGTCTTTACTTTTTTATTAATAGACTGAGTCAAATCTAACTCTTGGATCAAACTTCCAAATCTTTCTTGATTGTAGTCAACACCATATAAATTTGACAAATATTTTAAATTCTCTAAACCTGTTTTAGATAAAAATAATTTTGGTTCTTCGATTAAATACCCAACATTATCACTACTTATAATATTCCCTGAAGTCGGTTGATTATTCTGAACAAGAATTTTCATCAATGTACTCTTACCAACTCCGTTTCTCCCTACTAGACCAACAATTTCACCCTTGTTAAGTGTAAAATTTATATCTTTGAGAATAGTTGAAGAACCATAACGTTTACTTACATTTCTAACTTCCATTTTTAATTCCTCCATTAATATTCGTGGTTTGCTCCTTGATTCTTATTGAGTTTAAAAAGTTGCGCCTCTTTTCAACATTATTATATCATATATCTAACTTAATGCAATATATAAATGTCATTTTGTAACATTTTGTTAACAAAAAAACTCTCTAGCAAAAAAAGATAGAGAGTTTTTAGTTTAAATATAGGATTTCAAAATATCGACGACATCACTTCTCTTCTTAACCGTATAGACCTTGATTCCCAATTTCTCAGCAGCGATTGTATTGTCCTCACTATCACCTAGAAAGACACAATTTGTAGGATTTAACTGGTATTTATCGAGAATCTCCTTCATACTTATGTCAAGCCCCCCTTTTTGCTTTATGATTTCATATTCTCCTTACAAATCTTTTTGGTAATAATATCTTTGCCCAATGTAGGGATAGTCTTGCAAAGCAAAGACTTCCTTGTAGCCATGCCTTTTATAAAAATCAGGAGCTTGAAACTGGTAAGTATTGACAAAAGCAAAACGACAGTTTCGATTCTTAGCTTCAGTTTCTGCTTGCTGCAATAGTTTTGAACCGATTCCTTGCCCTCTGAGTTCCTCTTTTACAAATAAATACTCGATTTCTAGCCAATTTCCAAAAGTCTCTGCTATCAAACCTGCCAGAAGATTGCCCTCTTCATCTTCGACATAAAGATTCAGTGGCTCAGTTTCAGCTTCTTCTCTTTTTGAACGGTTATAAACACGAATCAGATTCCCTATTTCTTGTGATTTATGGGATTCCTTATTTTCCAATCTAAAGTACATCTAAACCTCCTCAAACACTGTTACAGCTTGATTATAGTCTTATTTCAATAGACTGTCAAACTAGCAAAAACTCACCAACCTGAGTTGATGAGTCCTTACACTCTTCGAAAATCAAATTCAAACCACGTCAGCTTCACCTTGCCGTATATATGTTACTGACTTCGTCAGTTCTATCCACAACCTCAAAACCGTGTTTTGAGCAGCCTGCGACTAGCTTCCTAGTTTGCTCTTTGATTTTCATTGAGTATTAATTTATTTTCTAAATTTCCACTGGCTGTAAATCCCGAAACCGATAATCCAAATAGCTGAACCAATGGCTCCTACTAAAGTAGACTCTTGTAAAAAGAGGGTTACAAAGACAAAGACAAAGAAGAGCATGGTTAGAGGATTTAGGAAACGATAGTGGGGCATGAGATAGCCATCCGCCATAAAGTCTGCTGACTTGCGGTATTTAAGGTGAGCCACCATAATCAAGATATAAATGGCGATATAGACACCTGATGATGATGCCGTAATCAAGGCAAAGGCATCGGAAACACCCGGCAAGACATTAATAAAGGCTGCTAGGGCAATCAAGATTGCTGAAGCAATGATGGCATTTTGTGGCACATTGTGACGAGAAAGAGTATCTGCCTTGATAGCCTTTAAGAATGGATTTGGTGAATCATGAGCAATCTGATACAAGTGACGACCTGTTGAGTAAAGGGTTGAGTTAAGAGCAGATGCTGCTGATGTCAAAACGACGAAGTTAATTAAGGCTGCTGCCCACTTAATACCTGCCAATTCAAATACTGTAACAAAAGGAGAATCAGCCGATGCAAGTTCACGCCAAGGAATGATAGCCATGATGGCTAAGAGGGCACCACCATAGAAAAAGGCGATACGCAAAGGAATTTCCTTAACGGCTTTTGGCAAAACCTGGCGTGGATTTTTGGTTTCAGAGGTTGTTACCCCGATAAACTCAATCATGAGGTAAGCAAAGAAAACCATCTGAAAGGCCATGACAAAGTTCACTCCACCATTAGGGAAGAGGGAGAAATTGTCGGTGATATTGGCCAAACTTGCTACTCCATGAGGCGTCTTAAAGCCAGTCAAGACCATAAAGACTCCTGTTGCAATCATAGCTAAAATAGCCACAATCTTGACCATCGCAAACCAAAACTCAACTTCCCCAAAGAGCTTCACCGCAATCAGATTGACCAAGGCTAAAATGGTCAAAAATCCAATCTCAATCATCCAACTTGGCCAGCTAGGAAACCAAAACTGAACATAGTGAGAGATAGCTGTGATTTCCGCCATACCGATAAAGACAACGGATAGCCAGTAAGACCAAACTGAGAAATAGCCCCAGCCCTTACCCAAATGGCGCGTGATAAAGTTGATAAAGGTATGTTGCTCAGGGTCTTGGTAGAGCATTTCCCCAACCGCACGCATCATGAGGAACATAAAAGCCCCAGTAATCATATAAATCAGTACAATGGACGGACCTGTTAGGCTAATTGAGCGACCCGCTCCCAAAAAGAGTCCTGTTCCTATTGTTCCGGCGATGGCCATAACCTGTACGTGACGATTAGTTAAACCACGCTCCATCTTATTTTTTTTCTTCTTTGAACTCATATAGTCTCCAATTCAATTTAAAATGGAAAAAGGAGTGAGTGAAGCGCACTGCCTCCCCACTCCTTTTTTGTTTTAGGCTGTTTTTTCAACCTTCAAGATTTTTACATCATAGCTACCAACAGGTGTTTCAATAGTTGCTGTGTCACCTGTTTTCTTACCAATCAAAGCTTGTCCAATTGGGCTTTCATTTGAAACCTTACCTGCAAAAGCATCTGCACCAGCTGAACCTACGATAATATAAACTTCTTCTTCGTCCTCACCAATTTCTTGGATAGTGACTGTTTTACCAATCGCTACTTCATCTTGGGCAACTGAGTCGCTATTGACGATTTCAGCATAACGGATTTTTGTTTCCAAGCTAGAGATTTGTCCTTCAACAAAGGCTTGTTCATCCTTAGCTGCTTCGTACTCACTGTTTTCAGAAAGGTCACCGTATGAACGGGCAATCTTAATGCGTTCTACCACTTCTGGACGGCGGACCAATTTCAATTCTTCTAATTCTTTTTCAAGTTTTTCCTTTTCCGCAAGGGTCATAGGATATGTTTTTTCTGCCATTTTTCTCAACTTTCTTTCGATAGTATTGAATCTCTATCTGAGATTCTCATTTTTGTAGTCTTAGTTTGAACTACTATTTTGAGTAAGCTTGCTATTGACGTGCTCAGCTACATTACGATCATGTTCTTCCTGTGTCACTGCGTAATAGACTTTACCATCTGTAACATTGGCTACAAAGTAGAGGTTCTCACTCTTTGTTTGGTTGATACTTGCTTCAATCGCGTCCTTACTTGGACTATCCACTGGACCAGGCATCAAACCAGGTTTTGTATAAACATTGTATGGTGAATTAATCGATGTATCAATTCCAGCGTCATCTGCTAGGCTGATATTTTGGCCAAGTTTGCCTTGAGCATACAAGATTGCGATATTGCTTTGAAGTGGCATACCAAGGTTCAAACGATTGTAGAAGACACCTGCAATCAATTTACGATCTTCAGTCTTAGCACCTTCTTTTTCAACAAGTGAAGCAATTGTTAGCAATTCATTAACTGTCAAGTTCTTAGACTTAATTGCACTATAGTGCGGAGTCAAGGTCTTATCCATGGCTGCCAACATCTCATCAATCAAGCTTTCAATAGTCGTGCTTTCCTTGATAGAGTAGGTCGCTGGGAAGAGATAACCTTCCAAACGGTAACGAACTCCACTTTCTTTCGTTGGCAAGCTTTCAAGTAGACTAGGATATTTAGCAACTTCTTGACTGATAAAGTTGTCATCTTGCACCTTAGCCAAGAAGGCTTCCGCTGTCAAAGGTTCTTTAAATTCACCTTGTAATTGGCCTACAGCTTGGGCAATTTGATCAATCGTATATCCTTCTGGAATGGTTAAATCAGCAAGTGAAGGTTCTTGAGGTTCAGGAGTACCACCTTTTTGTAGTTCCTTAATGATATCCTCTGTACTCATGCTCTTTTGCAAATTGTAATATCCAGCCTTCAAATCTGAATAATTCTTATATTTCGCATAGAAAGCAAAAATCACTCCGTGTTTAATCACACCAGCATTTTCAAGTGCTGATCCAATCTCTTGGACATTGGATCCTTCCGGGATTTGAACGGTTACATACTGCTTAGAATTAGCATCAACTGGTAATAAAGATGACTGAACATACTGATAACCGAAGTAACCACCTGCTGAAATCAGGGCAAGGAAAATCAGTAGTGAAATGAAGAAAGCCTTCAAATGTGATTTTTTCTTCTTAACTGGTTTAACTGTCTCACGGCGACTACGACGTGGAGTTTCAGTAACAACTTCAACAGCTTCCGATTCCGTAACTGGTTCTGGTTTTGCTACTTCTTTCTGAGGTTCTTTTTCAGCTTCAGTCTTATAAGAAACAGCTACTCTTGTTGGGATTTCATTAAATTCCTTCTCTACGTTTCTAGGACTAACAGGTCCTGGAGTTGGTCTTGATACTCCCTCCGCTGATGGAGTAGAAGGTCCTTCTTGACTCGGGTGACTAGGAGCAAGTGGAGCTTGTCTTACAGCCTCTTCCGCGGGAGAAGAAGGAACATCTTGACTGGGATGACTTGGAACAGTAAGAGTTTCTCTTTTTATCTCATCTGCTGGAGAAGCTGGTAAATCTTGGCTGGGGTGAGTCGGCACGGTAGGAGCGTTTCTCATAATATCCTCTACAGCTGATAGAGAATCTTCCATCAAGTCTTCTATTGACTGATCATTTTTAGAAGAAAGTTGAGGTTTTATTGAAGCTAAATTAACTTCTTCCTGATCTTCTTCATGTTTTTTAACTCGTTCTAAATCACGTAAAATCTGCTCTTTAAAGCTTAATTTTTCGTCTTCTCTTGACTTTTCACTCAAAAGTTTATCCTCCTCGTTGACAATCCATAATATTATATCTTAAAAACGAAAGAAAAGCAACCTAGCATGCTTTTCTGGCTTATTTTTTAGCTTCCCAGACCATATCATACCAGGTTTCTCCTGCAAAGGTTGACTGGGACAAGCCTTCATTGACAAATCCATGCTTTTCGTAGTAGGCGATGAGATAGTCATGACAGGTTAGGTTAATGCCTTCTCTTTCGTGTTCAAGAGCCAGTTCTTTCAAAGCTGTTAGCAATTTCTGACCCAGTCCTAGTCTCTGTGCTTCCTTGGCAATAGACAGGCAGGTCACAGAGATATAACCACCAGGCTCATGACTATGGTCTTCTATCTCCTCTGTAAAAGACTGGTCTTGCAGATGGCGGTGTGGTCCAACTGGCCCTTCTATATAACCAATAATCTTACCCTCTTTTTCTGCAACCAGAAAAGAGGTCTGAATTACTCGCAAATGCGCCTCAAAAACAGAGCGAGTAATGGCTTCTTCAAGTGAGAAATTTTCTAGTTCAATCTCAACGATACGATCTAAATCTTCTAATCTTGCTTTCCTAATTTTCATTGTGCCTCCAGATAAAAAGGATTAAACCAAATCATACTAAAACCTTGACTAGCTGCATAAAGCGCAGTTCCTTCTTCTTCATCAATAAAACCGTTCATTTCAAAATAGGATAGCAACTCATCAGGACTCTTCAAACGAATAGCTTTGTAATCCAGCTCAACCGCCACCTCTTTCAAGGCTGCAAGAAGAAGCGTGCCCAAGCCCTGTCTCTGATGGCCAGAGTCAATGACTAAAGAATGCATTTCTAGACATTGCGGATTATGTGGCTGAGGATCGCCTAGAACATAGCCCAGAAGCTGATTTTCATCCCTAGCTAGAAGAAAGGTATCCGCACACTTACGGATACTTTCTTCTAAAATATGGGAAGGTTGCTGCTTTTCAGCTGGAAAAGATGAGGCCTGAAGTGCCTCTATCTCAGTTAAATCAGACTTACTTGCCCGAATGATTTTAATTGGAATTTCCATGAGAACTTCCTATTGAACATTGCTTGTCAGGTTAGACAAGAGACGCTCGAATGAATATTCATAGGTTTGGATATCTCCTGCTCCCATAAAGACGTAAACAGCATTGTCATGGTCTAGGAGTGGAGAAACATTTTCAACAGTAATCACTTGGTGTTTCTTATCGATTTTATTGGCTAGGTCTTCTACCTTAACATCACCATGGTCTACTTCACGAGCAGATCCATAAATTTGGGCTAGATAAACAGCATCCGCTTGGTTCAAAGCGTGGGCAAATTCGTCCAACAAGGCAATGGTTCTTGTAAAAGTATGCGGTTGGAAGACTGCAACAATTTCCTTGCTTGGGTATTTTTGACGCGCCGCATCCAAGGTCGCAATAATTTCTGTTGGATGGTGAGCAAAGTCATCGATAATCACCGTGTCATTGACAATTTTCTCAGTGAAACGACGCTTAACACCGGCAAATGTTTTCAAGTGTTCACGCACCAAGTTCAAATCAAATCCTGCTGTGTAAAGCAATCCAATAACGGCTGTCGCATTCATGATATTGTGTCGACCAAAGGTTGGAATATGGAATTGCCCCAATTCTTGTCCACGGAAATGAACTGTGAAGGTTGAACCAGTTGTTGAACGAAGAAGATCACTAGCAACAAAGTCATTACCTTCTGCTTCAAAACCATAATAATAAATTGGTGCATCAGACGTAATCTTACGCAATTCAGCATCTTCACCGTAGATAAACAAACCTTTGGTAATTTGTTTAGCATAGTCATTAAAGGCATTGAAAACATCCTCTAGACTTGTGAAATAGTCTGGATGGTCAAAGTCAATGTTGGTGATAATAGAGTATTCTGGATGGTAAGGCATGAAGTGGCGCTCATATTCGTCAGATTCGAAGACAAAATATTTGGCATTGGCTGAACCACGACCGGTCCCGTCTCCAATCAAGAAGCTAGTGTCCGTAATGTGAGACAAGACATGAGACAACATACCTGTTGTTGAAGTTTTTCCATGCGCTCCAGCAACTCCCATGCTAACAAAGTCACGCATAAAGCTACCTAGGAACTCATGGTAACGTTTGTAGCTGATGCCATTTTGATCCGCATAGGCAATTTCAACGTTGTTATCTGGACGAAAGGCATTCCCAGCGATAATTTCCATATCACCGTCTAGATTCTTTTCATCAAAAGGAAGAATGGTAATTCCTGCCTGCTCAAGACCACGTTGAGTAAAGTAGTACTTTTCAACATCTGATCCCTGTACCTTATGCCCCATTTGGTGCAACATCAAGGCCAAGGCACTCATACCTGATCCCTTAATTCCGATAAAATGATATGTCTTTGACATGTTTTCTCCCCTATTCCGTAATTCTTGTCAGATTCAACTCTTGGGCAACCTGACGTTCTTGTTCTTTTTGTTGATTCTTTTTATTGTAGATTTGGCTCTTTTTCAGAAAATCATAGTTGTTTTTCTTTGGGCCTGAAGTTTCTTTTGGCTCAGCTTGAGTCGAAATATTGTTCACTTCTTCCGCCAAGATGTAATGAGACTGGGTCAATTTTTGGCTATATTTGACAAATTCACCAGGATTTTCCTTTTGGAAAGGCGCGGTAGGTTGATTGTCCTGTCTAACCAGACTTGGCTGAGAATGGCGTCTTGTAGGAGTAATATCCTTAGTCAGATAACTTGCTGAGCGTTTCTTTTTCAAGTCCGCACGCGCTTCTTCACGCGCCACCTCCGCATAGCTCTTTCCTTCTTTTTTAACTCCTAAACCAGCCTTCTTAGGTTTCTCTACTGGCTTTTCAATGGGTTTGACTGGTTTTTCTTCAGTAATAGGGGCCCACTCCAGATAATTCTTATCACGGTATTCTCCCTTGATATTACTGATAAAGTCAGATTCATCATAGAGGTCCATAACCGGCATCTCAGTCAGCATGACCTCATCATCTGAGACCAATGGAAATCGTTCTTCTCTCATTTTCTATTTCCTTTCAACACTTCATTATAGCGTATTGTCTTGATTTTTCAAGTGCTGGCTTCAGAAATTCCCAAAATTTCTCTAATTTCTGCTAGGGTCAGACTGCCACGTGACTCTGTGCCGTCCAATACTTGTGACACCAGATGTTTCTTCTGTTCTTGAAGTTCCTGAATTTTTTCTTCAATGGTTCCCTTGGTCACCAAGCGATAGACCTCAACCGTTTCTTCCTGACCCATCCGATGGGCACGGCCAATGGCTTGCGCTTCCACCGCAGGATTCCACCAAAGGTCAACCAAAATCACTGTATCAGCACCGGTCAGGTTCAGACCAACACCACCTGCCTTAAGGGAAATCAGAAAGGCATCTCTCTCCCCTTGGTTAAATGCCTTAGTCATGTCTTGTCTATCCTTGGCTGGTGTTGACCCTGTAATTTTAAAGGAAGTCAAGCCCAAGTCTGGTAGTTCTTGTTCAATTTTCTCCAACATTCCCTTGAACTGCGAGAAAATCAAGACACGGTGTCCACCGTCTGCCACCTGTACCAGCAGATCTCGTAGACTATCCAGTTTACCACTGGCACCCTGATAATCCTCCATAAAGAGGGCAGGGGTGTCACAGATTTGACGCAAGCGCATCAGACCAGACAAGATTTCCACTCGACTTCGTTGGAATTCCTGGTCTGACACTTGAGCCAGTCGTTCCCGCATCTGTTGTAACTGGGCTAGATAGATAGCCTTTTGCTGGTCTTCCAGTTCATTCTTATAAACGACTTCTATCAAATCTGGCAATTCAGTCAGAACTTCTTCTTTCTTGCGTCGCATAACGAAAGGCTTGATAAACTGAGCTACTCGCTCAGCTGGCAATTTCATAAATTCTTTCTTGCTTGGCAAGAGTCCTGGCATAACAATTTGGAAAATAGACCACAACTCACCCAGATGATTTTCAATAGGAGTTCCTGACAAGGCAAAGACCGACGGTACTACAAACTGTCTCAAGGTCTGGGAAATCTTGGTCTGGGCATTTTTCATAACCTGAGCTTCATCTAAGAAAAGGAAATCAAAAGCCATCCCCTGATAAAGCTCACTGTCCTGACGGAAGGTGGCATAGCTCGTCACATAGATTTGATGGCTTTCAGCAAGAATCTCTTCACGACTTGCTTTCAAACCATGAACAACAGCTACATCCAACTGTGGGGCAAATTTCTGAAACTCATCTGCCCAGTTGTAAATCAAACCTGACGGAGCTAAAATCAAAACCCGACTTTCTTTTGTCACCTGACTGGTCAAAAAAGCAATGGTCTGAAGGGTTTTACCAAGTCCCATATCATCAGCCAAAATCCCACCAAAACCATAATGGTGGAGCATTTGCAGCCAGCCGATTCCCTTTTCCTGATAATCTCGTAAATCAGCCTGAACCTGAGTTGCTTGTCGTGGGAAGTCCTCTGGATGCGTTAAATCCTGGGCCAAATTCTGGAATTCTTGTGAAAAAGAAACACGGTCACGCCCTTCAAAAAGATGAGCTAAACTATAGGCCAAGGATTTTCGAGCCTGCAAGGTCCCATCTTTTAATTCAAACTGTCCTAGTTCCTGTAGATTTTGGCGAATTTTCTTGGTTTCGTCATCGAAAAAGTAGACTTGATTGGAGGAATCAATGTAAAAATCTTGGTTGGCAACCAAGGCCTGCATGGCTTGGTCAATTTCCTCTTGGGCAATATCTTGAAAATCAAACTGGATTTCCAAGAGACCTCCCTTAGAAGCAATCTGCACTTGAGGACTCGCTAGGCTATAAAGTTCTTCTAGCTTGTCTGATAGGTCAACATGCCCGAGTTTTTCAAATATTGGAATGATTTCATGGAAGAAATGATAGACAGATTCCGCTTTTAAGGCCTGACGCCAAGATTGAAAATCTGCTTCAAAGCCCGCAGCCAGACAAACTTGGAAAATTTTTTCTTCTAAGTTAGCATCACTCGAAAATGGTAACTCTTCCAGCTCTTGTCGACTAGATACTTGCTTATCTCCATAATCAAACTGAATTTCTAAACGAATCCGATTATCCTCTTCCCTATCAAAGTAAAAAGAGGGTGTAAAAGTTTTGATTTGTAGACGTTCTGGAGCTGAAACGGTCCCCATCTGGCTAAAAAGAGTTAAACAAGAAGCCAACTTATCGCGGTCACTGCTATCAAATTGCAGGTATTTCTTTCCATGTTGATCCAAAGGCAACGCTTTGATTTCCTTGAGAAGGCACATCTGCTGGTCTGTTAGAAAATAAACCTGTCCTTTATGGAAAAGCACAGCTCCCTGATAAAAGGCATTAACCCTTGGACTCTCACCGATTTCCATTTCAAAATAATCTGAGTATTCTGTTACTGTAAAGGCAAATAGATTGGCATCCGCATGCATATCCTGAAAAAGTAGAGTCTGGTAGCTATCCACTTGATGGTCAAATTGAAAATGAGGCAAGGTCATCAGTAAATTCACACCCTGCTCAAAAAAAGTTAGAGGGAAAAAGAGATGCCGACCTTGGTTTTGGAAAAAAAGCTCTGGACTAAGTCCTTCCTCCATTAGTCCGCGTAAGAAAGTCAGAAGCTCTTGACTTTCCTCATTAAAGGCTTCCCAAGATAGAGACTCCTCATAAGTTTTACCAATCATATAAGGTTTTCTCTTCTCGACGACTTTTAAAAAGAGTGGAATATCCCGAATAACGTAGTATTTTTGGCTATTGATTTGCCCGATTCTCAGAGTCCACAAGATATGATTGCTTCCTGCTTGCACCTGACCCACAGCTGACAACTCATAGGTTCGGTCTGATTTTGGAGATAAGATTCGTTCCAAAAATTTGCCACCCAAGGTCACCTTGGTTTCAACGGCCTCTTTTTCCTCATGACCTTCTTCCAGACTTTGCAAGATTTCCTGACCACGCTCATCATTTTTCAGAAAATGCTCCAGAGCTGCCAAATGCACACAGTAGCCCCTCTTTGGGAAAAAATCGCAGGCACAAAAAACCAAATCATCCTCTAAACTATAGCGCAGTTCTTCTTCTGCAACGCGAGCGTAGAGCCGATTGTTCTTTTCCTTGATAATGTCAACCTTACCAGTTTCATAAAGGGCAACGCCTTCGATACGGACTTTCCCCGGAATCAATTTAGCCATATTTTTACCTTTACCTTATCTTTTTATTATACCATATTTTCCCCTATGAAAATAGCCTTCTAGAGATACTTTTCTCCTAGAAGGCTGGATTTTTAAAGTTTGGCAAAAGTCGTCACAATCCGCTGACAAACTTCTTGCAACAGAGATTTAGGCATGGCTACATTGAGGCGGGCATGGAGACTTCCTTCCTCCCCAAAATCCAAACCACGGTTGAGGATAACCTTAGCTTCATTTCTCAAAAGCTCTTGTAATTTTTCATCAGTCAGGTCATAGGCTGAAAAATCAAGCCAAATCAAGTAGGTTCCTTGCGGTTTCATGACCTTGATTTTAGTCTCTTTTCCAAATAGATCCACCACATAATTAATATGGTCTTCAAAGACTTGCTTGAGTTCCTCTAACCAATCCTTCCCATAGCGATAAGCAGCTTCTGTCGCCAAATAACCCAAGCCTGAAATTTCATGCTGGTTATTGGCCAACTGGCGTTTCTGGTAAGCCACTCGCAACTTAGGATTTTCAATAACTGCATAGGAATTTTTTGTCCCAGCAATATTAAAGGTTTTAGTGGCACTGCTCAAGACAATCGCAAAATCTTTGAAGGCAGGATTAATGGTATTGAAGGAATGATGCTTGTGACCAAAGAGGGCCAAATCTTGGTGAATCTCATCTGAAACCAACAAAACACCATATTTTTGACAGAGTTGGCCAATCTTTTCCAAGACTTCTTTTTCCCAAACACGTCCACCAGGATTGTGAGGGTTGCAGAGGATATAAAGTTTTACATCCTCTTCCACCAAATCCTTCTCCAGCTTGTCAAAGTCAATCTCAAACAGACCATCCTTTTCCACCAAAGAATTGGTAATCAATCTACGATTGTTCAACTTGACACTACGAGCAAAAGGTGGATAGACAGGTGTGTTAATCAGAACTGCTTCTCCTTCTTTTGTAAAGGCTTGAATAGCTGTTGAGATGGCCGGTACCACACCCTCGATAAAGACAAGAGCCTCTTTGTCAAAGTGATAACCATGTTGTGTAGCTTCCCACTTTTGAACTTCCTTAATTAACTCTTCACTAGCATAAGTATAGCCATAGACCAGTTGATCAGCGTAAGTTTGCACGGCTTGGCGGATTTCAGGCAAGACTACAAAGTCCATATCCGCTATCCAAGCTGGTAGAACTTCACTATCCGTTTCCGCCTCTTTCCATTTATAGGTATGATGCCCTAAACGATTGGGCAGGCTTGTAAAATCATATTTTCCCATCTTTGTCTTATCCTTCTAATGCTTGGCGCAAATCTGCAATCAAATCTCTAGCATCCTCAATCCCAATTGACAAGCGCAAGAGGTCATCTGTCAAACCATAAGAATGGCGCACTTCTGCTGGAATATCGGCATGAGTTTGTGTCGTTGGATAAGTAATAAGACTTTCCACCCCACCCAAACTTTCCGCAAAAGAGAAGACCTTGAGGCTGTTCAAAATATGAGGAATACGTTTTTCATCTGCTACTTTAAAGGAAATCATGCCCCCTCGACCAGTGTAGAGAACTTCCTTAACTGCTGGAGAATCCTTCAAAAAAGCAACCACTTCTTGAGCATTGGCTGTTGAACGTTCCATACGAAGAGACAAGGTTTTGAGACCACGAATCAATTGATAACTATCAAATGGAGACAAGACTGCTCCTGTCGTATTGAGATTGTAGAAAAGCTTCTCGTATAGTTCTAAACTATTGGTCACAACCACTCCAGCCAAGACATCATTGTGGCCTGCTAGATACTTGGTTGCTGAATGAAGGACGATATCTGCTCCATCTTCAATCGGACGTTGGTAGATAGGGCTATAGAAGGTATTGTCCACCACCACTTCGGCACCCTTAGCATGAGCCAATTTTGCTAGTTTTTCAATATCAAATTCCAACATCAAAGGGTTGGTTGGAGTTTCGATATAGAGAACATCCACATCCTTCTCTAACTCGGCAATCAATTCTTCTTCTGTATTGGCATAGGTAAAATGGAAACGACCTTCCTGCTCCACTTGGTTGAACCAGCGGAAAGAACCACCGTAAAGGTCACGCACTGCCAAGACCTTACTTCCTACTGGAAAGACGCTAAAGGCCAGTACAATAGCTGACATACCTGAGCTAGTCGCTAGGGCATAGTCTGCTGACTCGATAGCCGCCAAGACTTCTTCAGCCTTACTACGAGTTGGGTTTTTGGTACGCGTATAGTCAAATCCAGTAGATTTACCAAACTCTGGATGCTGATAAGTTGTTGAAAAATGAAGCGGCGTCACCAGTGCACCTGTCGCTTCATCCGATTTGATACCCGCCTGGGCCAAAATTGTGTTAATGTGTAATTCCTTGCTCATACAATACCTCCAAATCTATAGTAACTATTGTACCACTTATTTTCATCAACTCATTTTCTTCTTTTCAAGAGCTAGTTATAGTTTCAAACTATAGACTTATCGAGTAAAGCTAAAAAGAATCCAGAAAAGTTTCCAGATTCTTTTGTAAAAATGATTGCTAGGGCTTACTGTGAACGAAAGAAATCCTGTTGGGCTAAATAGTCATAATGGTCTTTATTAAATTGATACTGGCCCACATGCTGACCAATCTGACCGACATCCACGGAAAAAATATAGTCTTCATTTTGATAGTGCCAGTTCAGCCTAACTGTATTCAAGACTGTCTGATAAGTAAAATCTTTAACATCATTCCAAGGTATCTCTACGACTTGATTAGAACGATTTTCAGTTACATCACTGATGTCCATCAAGTAGATACCCTTTGGTGTGAATACTAGAATTTTAGGCTTCACACTCGACTGAACATAGTAACTTCCTCCTATAACGAAAAAATCAATAAAGGATTTCAGCCATGTCTTTTTCTTGAAAGCCATCAGAAAATTCTTTTGCCCTTCAATGTGGCAAGTTGAAAGAAATGATTCAATCTGTTTTTCTGTCGCAAACTCCATAATAGCGCCCATGACCTTACCTCCATAACGATTAGTAAATAGGCAGATAAGCACTCTTCGTATAAAAGAAGGACTTATCATTTGTTGCGTTTTATCTTACTTTTACAGTAGATAGCATCCCTCCTATAAAATTATCCTAGAATGTACATACTTCAATTGACACCGGAAGAGGCTTTCGAAAGCATCTTTTTACTTTTTGTTGTATTTATTATATCATAATCTCAATAAGCAATTTAAAAAATGTAAGCACTTTTCTAACAAATTCTACATCATTCTATTAAAAAACGACAGCTTCCTTCGAAACCATCGTTTTCTTGAAAAATCCTTATTTGACATGTTTTGCCAATTCTTCTTGGGCTTTTTTATTGGATTCTTCTTTTTCTTTCAGCCATTTTTCTTTGGCTTTTTCATATTCGTCTTTTGTAACTGTCTTATCTTGTAATTTGAGGTATTTATATGATTCAACCCCTTTATTACCAGCCAATGAATATGGTGTTGAGAAAGGAACGATTTTTCTCAATGTTGGTGTTCCACCAAGTGAAACATTTGGAATTGCTAGAGAGCTATCCACCAACCAAGCTTGGGCATCTGCATATTTTTCATAACGTTTAGCTGGATCTTGTTCCTTATTAGCTTCTTCCAACATTTGAGTGTAGACATCCAGTCCAACAGCCTTGGCTTTGTCATTGGCTTCACCTGGCTCTATACCTAGATTTTGCATCAAACCACCAGAATTAACGTTAAAGACATCAAGATAGGTTGAAGGATCTTGATAGTCTGCAGTCCAACCACCATTGTAAAGATCATAATCCTTCTGAGCTGCAGTTTGAGCAAGATAACCTGAACTATCATAATCCTCTGTAGAAAGTTGGTGAACATCAATCACAACATTATCTGAACCCAAGACAGATTCTATTGATTGCTTCATGGAATTGATTCCTTGAATTTCAGCCTTATTAGCCAAATCTATAGTTTTATCTAAGTGTATAGGGAATTGGACTCCTTTGGCTTGGAGTTCTTTCTTAGCTTCAGCAAATTTAGCTTTAGCTTTTTCTGGATTGTAGTATGGATCCTGGGCGTCCGCAAAGTTGATTCCTTGCCATTCCTTACCGTAGTTAACCATCTTAGAGGCTACTACTTCACCAAAGTCTTTTCCGTTGATACTTACGAAGTTTGGAGGAACGACGAGGTTACGCAAAATCTTAGTTGCTCCCTCTTCTCCTTGAGATTGGGCCCCGTAAGCTGTACGGTCATAGGCAAAATTAATGGCTTGACGGAAGTTTTTATTCAGAACTGCTTCTTGAGTCGATTTCTTTTCAGCATCACTTGTCTTGGAAGTGAATTTATAAGATTTTCTATCTAAATTGAAGTTTAAGAAGTAAGAAGTAGCATCTTGCATGCTATAGATGATATTGTCCTTATTCTTTTCTTTAATCCCTTCAAAGCTTGAACTGTTTGGATAGAGACGAGCATAGCTATAAACACCTTCGGTAAAATTACGTGCTAACGCATCTTGGTCACTACCATCAAAATAAGTCAATTTCACATCATCTACAAAGACATTTTTAGCATCCCAGTAGTTAGGATTTTTCTTGTATTCGATGACCGATTTTGAAACAAAGGATTTCATCAAGAAAGGTCCATTGTACAAAATGCTAGATGGACCTACCTTCCCAAAATCATCCCCTTTTGATTTCAAGAAATCCGCATTGACTGGGAAGAGAATAGTTGAGGTTGTTTTTGAGTTCCAGTAAGGTTCTGGTCGTGCCAAGGTATATTGAACGGTTTGGTCATCAAGAGCCTTGACTCCGACAGTTGAAAAGTCGCTTGTTTTACCAGTGATATAGTCATCTAAACCTGCAACGGATTCTTGCACTAAGTACAAGGCTTCTGATTTTTTATCAGCCGCATATTTCAAACCAGTGACAAAATCTTGGGCAGTTACAGGAGCATATTCATCTCCATCTGCAGTATACCATTTAGCATCTTTCCGCAGTTTGTAGGTATAGGTCAAACCGTCCTTAGAAACACTCCAATCCTCAGCCAAGGATGGGACATAGTTCCCATATTGGTCATTTTCCATGAGACCATCTACCAGGTTGGTCACAATATCAGTAGTTGTTGAACGGTTTTCTGCTAGATAGTTCAAACTAGATGGATCACTTGAATAAACATAATTGTATGTTTTTGACCCTGTGCTAGAATTTCCACAGGCACTTAACACGACACCTGCAAGCGTTGCATACTTGGCCTTAGACTTTTTCATTTCCAGAACCTCCTGATTTAAATATTTGTCTTATTATACATTACAGGTTTTATTTAGTCAATAGATTTTTTAAAAAAATTAATCATTACATCTACAAACTATAGAAATTATTCTACAAAATAATAAAAAAGAGAATAATTCAAGCATTCCATGATAGAAATGTTCAAATTATCCCTTTTATTTATAAAAAATTATTGAGAAATTCTTAATTTTGCTCGTAAGCGATTAGCTTGGGCTTGTCCAATCACCTTATCCAATAGACGGGTACGAAGACTCAAGAATCCGTAAACTCCTCCCCCCATGGCACCGACAAGAGCTACGTATAGGAAACTCCACAAACGTCCACTTGGTTGGAAGACAAATCCTAAAATCCACTGGAATGTCCCAACTACTAGAAACATGAAAATAGTTAACAAACTGATTAAAATGGTTCGTTTCAAAATCACCTTGCGCTTAACACCAGTTACCTTGCAAATGTCCCGATACATTAAAACATTAGGAATGATGAGACCGATGGTTGTTGAAATCAAAGGTCCATAACTGTGGAAGAGAGCGATGGTTGGAAGTTGCAAGACCAGCTTTGCAATGGAACCATAGATAAAATAGAGAACTGCCTTGCGGTTGCGGAACATGGCTTGAAGCATGGGAGACAAGACCATGTACAAACCTAAAATGGTAGACTGCAAAACTGCAAAGACAAATAAGCCCATGGCCAAACTATCTGGCTTGCCATAGAAGACAGTATAGAGAGGTTCTCCTACCATGACCACTCCAACCGTTGCTGGCAGCAAGAATAGGAAAAGCATGGTAATGCTGTCCTGAACTAGCCGAGAAGCTGCCTTCAAGTCTCCCTTGACATAGTTTTCAGTCAAGAGTGGCAAGCCTACACTCCCAATCGAAACCCCAACAGAAATCAAAATCATAGTGATCTTATTAGGATTAGCTGAGAAATAAGAAAACATGACAACCAAGTCTTCATTGCTATAGTTGGTAAACCAACTCATACTATTGATAAAGGTCATCTGGTCCAAAATCTGGAAAAGCTGGATAGCAGACCCTGTCAGGATAAAAGGAATAGCTTCCTTAATGGTGTCGACCAAAAGACGCTTGCTGTTTATCTTATCTCCTGTTTCAAGGACTCTTTTAAGTAATCCTTCTTTGGCAAGGAAATAGATCAAAACTGCAAAACTAGCTACCATGCCGACAAAGGCAGCAAAGGTGGATTGGGTAACCGCTGCTAGATAATCTCCTGAGCCCATTTTCATAATCATGAAGGTAGCCAAGAGCATCCAGATAACACGAATAACCTGCTCAGCGATTTGGCTCATGGCATAAGGCTTCAGGTTATTCATCCCTTGGAAGAAACCTCGGATAACACTCATAGATGGGAAAATCAAGACCGCCCAAGCCAAGCTCTGCATAATGGGGATCAAGTCTTTCCCCACACCTGATAAGTCTGCTAGCCAAGGAGCAAAGAGATACAAGACTAGTGCAAAGACCAGACCTAGCCCCGTCATAAAGCCTAAAAAGCTCCGAATCAGGGCAAAGCTATGCTCTTCTTCTCGCATGGTATTGTACTTAGCCACTTGCTTGGCCACCGCAACTGGAATCCCTGCTGTTGAAACCAGCAAGAACCAAGCATAGATATTGTAACCCATGGTAAAGAGACCATTGGCCGTAGCTGCATAAGATCCCATCCAGATATACCAAGGGATAATATAGATGGCCCCAAGCAGGCGACTGATAAAATTACTAGCCGTTAGCCAAGCAGTCCCCCGTAACATCTGGGCCTGCTGGTGATTGTTTTCGTTAGACATAGATTCCTCATTTGATTTTAATAACTAGGAAAAATTCCTCATCTTCCATTATAAACTTTTCCTTGTCACTTGTAAATTTACGACTTTCGGTTTACAATAGAAAGTATGATTAAGATTGAAACCGTATTAGATATTTTAAAGAAAGATGGTCTCTTCCGTGAGATTATCGACCAAGGACATTACCACTACAACTACAGTCATGTCGTGTTTGACACCATCTGCTATGACAGCCGTAAGGCCAAAGAGAAGAGCCTCTTTTTCGTCAAGGGTGCTGCCTTTAAGAAGGAATTTCTGATGTCAGCCATCTCTCAAGGCCTCGGTTGGTATGTGGCTGAAGAAGACTATGAAGTTGGTATTCCTGTCATTATCGTCAGTGATATCAAGAAAGCTATGAGTTTGATTGCCATGGAATTTTATGGAAATCCACAGGAAAAACTCAAACTCCTTGCCTTCACTGGAACCAAGGGCAAGACAACAGCAGCCTATTTCGCCTATAACATCTTATCTCAAGGGCATCGACCTGCAATGTTGTCAACTATGAACACAACTCTAGATGGCAAAACTTTCTTTAAGTCTTCATTGACAACCCCTGAGAGTATTGATCTCTTTGACATGATGAATCAAGCTGTGCAAAATGACCGCACCCACCTCATCATGGAAGTCTCCAGTCAAGCCTATCTGGTCAAACGTGTCTATGGTCTAACCTTTGATGTGGGAGTTTTCCTCAATATCAGCCCAGACCATATCGGCCCGATTGAACACCCTAGCTTTGAAGACTACTTCTACCACAAGCGTCTCTTGATGGAAAATAGCCGAGCAGTCATCATTAACAGTGACATGGACCACTTTTCTGTCTTGAAAGAACAAGTGTCAGATCAAGACCATGATTTCTATGGTAGTAAGTCTGATAACCAAATCGAGAATTCCAAAGCCTTTAGCTTTTCAGCTACAGGTAAACTCGTTGGAGACTATGATATCCAACTGATTGGTCACTTCAACCAAGAAAATGCCGTTGCTGCTGGACTTGCTTGTCTTCGTCTCGGAGCTAGTCTTGAGGACATCAAAAAAGGTATCGCTGCAACCCGAGTTCCTGGTCGTATGGAAGTCCTCACTCAGAAAAATGGAGCCAAGGTTTTCATCGACTACGCCCACAATGGTGACAGCCTCAAAAAACTAATCAAGGTTGTAGAAACTCATCAAACAGGAAAAATTGCTCTGGTTCTGGGTTCGACAGGAAATAAGGGAGAAAGCCGTCGTAAGGACTTTGGCCTCCTCCTTAATCAACATCCTGAGATTCAAGTCTTTCTGACTGCTGATGACCCCAACTATGAAGATCCAATGTCCATTGCAGATGAAATTAGTAGCTATATCAATCATCCTGTTGAAAAAATTGCGGATCGACAAGAAGCCATCAAGGCAGCGATGACTATCACAAATCACGAATTAGATGCAGTTATTATCGCCGGTAAGGGAGCCGATTGCTACCAAATCGTCCAAGGAAAGAAAGAAGCCTATCCTGGAGATGCAGCTGTCGCAGAAAATTATTTATAAGATAGTAAAAAAATCAAGGGAAATGAAACCCTTGATTTTTTCTATTTTTATTTAAAAGCGTTTTTCAAACCTTCAACGGCACCTTCTACAGCACCTTTAGCATCTTCAACTACTTCTTTTGCCTTAGCAACTGTCTTTTCTACAGCGCCTTCTGCTTCAGTCTTGCCATCCCCAGTAACTTTACCAAATCCTTCTTTGATAGCGCCTGTTGCTTGTTCCAATTTG
The DNA here is from genome assembly GCF_030217725.1 of Streptococcus sp. UMB1203. Lineage (GTDB taxonomy): Bacteria > Bacillota > Bacilli > Lactobacillales > Streptococcaceae > Streptococcus. Next base: position 42,410 of record NZ_JASOOK010000008.1, read on the forward strand.
TTTTCAAGTGACATATGATTGTCTCCTTTAATTTTATTCCGATATGTGTTACCGGTTACATATAGTTTATACCGAATACTAAGGAAAGTCAAACAATGTGCTCAGAAACAAGAAATCAAACCAAGTAGAAAGTTAATCTTTCCTTATCAAAATCGACGGCCAACTCATACTTTCCATCTTCATTTTGAACAATATAATCTAGGACAACTAAACTGTCCACAAAGATATCACGGCGTTTCTGCATAAGCTGGTCTTTTTTGAGAAATTTTAGCAAAAAAGTTGTCATGTATTTGAGAGCATACTCAGGATTAACATCACCCAAAATGTCATAAAGTTCCTGCTGTTTTTCTGTCAAAGGATACTGATGTTTGACCTTGTAGAAATAATTAGACAAGGTCATTTTTGTTCTCGCAAAGTCTGTCTTTTCAACTAAAATAGCTGCATTGGTTTGATTGCGCAATTCTGTCTCAAAACTCTGCTCTAACAAGGCTTGATAGACCGGACTAGCTTCGCTGACAAAAATCTCTTGATCCAGTTCAAGACTATCGAGTGATTCAAGCATAGGAAGATTAAGGTAATAACGCTTATTTTCTCGTAGAATCAAGCCTGCCTTTATATACTCTTCCATGAGTTTATCAACTGCCACATCTGGAAATTGAGCCTTAATTTCCCGTAAAATCACATCCTCATGCTGGTCCAGATAGCGGATCAATTCTCTAAAAAATGGCTGTCTCGTCAAACGAGATGGATTAAAAATCTGAATCATGAAGATTCCTTTCTTTACATTCTAACAGAGGCGATGCTGCCAACTGACTAGGATTGGTCCCCGGCTTGTTCAAAGGAACAGGCAGACCTAGTTCTCTGTAATACTCTCTCCAAAAATCACTAATCTCCTGCTCCCCATCTCCAAATTTCATGGGAATAGTTTCAAAAATCGGTAGAATTTTTGCTATATACTGGGAACAGTAGAAACCAGCGCCATCTGGATGGAAAGAAGCATTGTAGGGTGCCCCTAGATGTTTGCAAGCTTTTTCCTTCACAGATTGGATATCCATTTCTGGGTAGACATAAAGGTCGTACAAGTGATTGGGCTCAAAGAAGTCTGCAGGTTCTTGACAGACAACACCAGCCTGTCCACTAGCGTGGTAAATCATCCCATCCAAATAAATGGCAACATGGTTATAGTTGCCTGTGGAAGTCTGGATGGCCTGCCCTATATCTGACTCATCTCTCACAAAAATCATACTCTTCGAAAATCAAATTCAAACCACGTCAGCGTCGCCTTACCGTACTCAAGTACAGCTTGCGGCTAGCTTCCTAGTTTGCTCTTTGATTTTCATTGAGTATCAAATCGCCATTTTCTAACATGCTTCACTCCTAGAAAAAAAGGAGCCGAAACTCCTTTCGATATAATTCAAACTAGAATTTCCTAATTTGAATTGACACTCAAAATCTTAAGCATTAAAGCTTTCAGTCAATTGAGGTACCACTTGTTTCTTACGTGAAACAGCACCAGCAAGGAAAGCATGATTGTTTTCAAGTTTGAAGTTGAAGGCTGCTTCAACCTTGTCCATGTTAGCACCAAGTGCTAGGATTTCTGAGTTTGAGTTGACGATATCTGTAATCATCAAGACAAAGTCAGAATAACCATTTGCTGCGTTAGCAGCTTGCATTGCAGCTTCAATTTCTGCTTGACGTTCCAAAACTTCAGCGATGTCAACTGTGTTTACTTGGGCAACACGAACATTGTTTCCGTTCAATTCAAAAGTCTTAGCATCGATGTCAATCAATTCTTCAGCAGATTTGCTAGCCAAGTTTGTACCAGCTTTCAACATAGCCAAACCATACTCTTCCAAGTTGACACCAGCCAATTCAGCTAATTCAGAAGCAATAACTTTATCTGTTGGGTGTGTTGTTGGCGATTTCAAAAGAAGGGTATCTGAAATCAAACCTGAAAGCATCAAACCAGCAATCTCTTTAGACACAGCTACACCATGTTCTTTGAACATACGGTAAACGATTGAAGATGCTGATCCAACTGGCTCCAAACGCATATAAAGTGGGCTTGCAGTTTCAAAATTAGCCACACGGTGGTGGTCCACAACACCATAAACTTCTACTTCAGCGATATCTGATACAGATTGTTGAAATTCATTGTGGTCAGTTAAGATAACTTGCTCTGCGCCTTCTGCTTTAGCAGAAGTGATAACACGCGGTGCTTCTACACCAAAATAGTTCAAGACAAAGGCTGTTTCTTCATTTGGAGTTCCAAGGGCAACAGCTTCCGTATCCAAACCGTATGCTTCTTTTGCAAGGTAGGCAAAGGCTACAGATGACCCGATGGCATCTGAGTCTGGATTTTGGTGACCAAATACTAGAATCTTAGACATGATAATACCTCATTTTGTTTATTCTCTTTATTGTAGCATTTTTTTCGCTTTTTGACAAAAGTAAGAGGAGTCAAAGGGCTCCTCACAATTCTTCAAAATAACTGATACTCTTCGAAAATCAAATTCAAACCACGTCAGCTTCGCCTTGCCGTACTCAAGTACTGCCTACGGCTAGCTTCCTAGTTTGCTCTTTGATTTTCATTGAGTATAAGCAAATTTCTATCTTGATTTTCAGATAAAAATTTTTCCTTCTGTGGCCTCTTCTTACGCTTGAGAAGGGCTTCAGCCGACATGGCTTCAGCCTTACTGGCAAAACCTTGAGCATAGATAAGTTTGACTGGCAAGCGTGATCGTGTATATTTGGCTCCCTTCCCACTATTGTGAACAGCCAGGCGTCTCCTCACGTCAGTCGTATAACCCGTATAGTAGGAGCCATCACGGCACTCAAGCACATACATATAAGCCTTATGATCCATAATAAATCTCTTCAAGTTCCGGCGTATAAGAACCATCATCATTGTGGACAATGAGAGGAGGCAAGACCTTAAAACCACTTGTCGAGCCATCCTTGATAGCCTCAATCAAGAGCATATTAGCTTCCTTTTCTCTTTTTGGATAAACAAACTGCAGACGCTTAGGTGCTAGATTATGCCGTTGAAACATGTCCAAAATATCCAAGAGTCGATCAGGACGATGAACCATGGCCAAACGCCCATTAGACTTGAGAATACTTTGGGCACTACGACAGATTTCTTCCAAATTAGTTGTGATTTCATGGCGTGCCAAGAGATAGTGTTCACTCTCGTTCAAGTTAGAATGAGGATCCACCTTAAAATAGGGCGGATTACACAAAATCATATCCACCTTACTTCCCTGAATGTAAGCAGGCATATTTTTCAAATCATCACAGATGACCTGCATCTGCTCTTCCAAACCATTCAAACGGACAGAGCGTTCAGCCATATCTGCCAAACGCTCCTGAATCTCCACAGCCAAAATCTGTGCCTGGGTACGAGTGCTAGCAAATAGCCCCACTGCTCCATTCCCAGCACAGAAATCCACAATTAAGCCCTTCTTAGGAAAACGTGGAAAACGTGACAAGAGAACACTATCCACCGAATAGCTAAAAACCTCTCTATTTTGAATGATTTTGATATCTGTCGAAAAGAGCTGGTTAATGCGCTCTCCTGATTTTAATAATTCTTCTTCCATGGTCTTATTATAGCAAATTTATATTAACATTACAAAAGATAGAGTTTTCTAACTAGCGCTTCTGATTCTTCAAATATTGAAGGGCTTCCTTGGTCCAAATTGGCATCATTCGTTTGAGAGGGGCAAAACCATAGTTAAAGCGGTCGCTTGAAAAGCGTCTCCGTCTCGGAAACTGGTGCTTTTCTTCCTCCAAGGTGCGGATAGAAAGGCTAGCTTTCCCTGTAAATTCATCTAAATCCACCACCTGAACCAGAACCTCTTCATCGACTTTCAAGGCTTCTTGGATATTTTCAATAAAGCCTGTCCGAATCTCCGAAATGTGAATCAGCCCCGTATCACCCGTCTCTAGCTCAACAAAGGCACCGTAGGGCTGAATCCCTGTAATACGCCCCTTTAGCTTATCACCGATTTTCATCTTAGTCCTCAATTTCAATTGTTTCAATCACGACATCTTCAACTGGCTTGTCCATAGCTCCAGTCTCAACAGCAGCAATGGCATCCAAAACAGCATAAGAATCTTCATCAGCTAGCTGACCAAATACAGTGTGACGACGGTCTAGGTGAGGTGTCCCACCTTGCTCTGCATAGATTTCTGCGATCGGTTCTGGCCAACCACCACGAGCAATCTCCTTTTTAGAATAAGGCAGGTGTTGATTTTGCACGATAAAGAACTGACTGCCGTTGGTATTTGGCCCAGCATTAGCCATGGAAAGGGCACCACGGATATTGTAAAGTTCTTCAGAGAATTCATCCTCAAATGATTCACCGTAGATTGACTCGCCACCCATACCAGTTCCAGTTGGGTCTCCACCTTGGATCATAAAGTCCTTGATAATACGGTGGAAAATGACACCATCATAATAGCCATCTTTAGAAAGAGCTACAAAGTTAGCCACTGTTTTAGGAGCATGTTCAGGGAAGAGCTTGATACGCAAGTCTCCGTGATTGGTCTTAATAGTCGCCAACGGACCTTCTACTGTTTCAATGTCTACTTGTGGGAAATGCAATTCTTTTTCTACCATACCAAATCTTTCTAAGGCATCAAAAATACCATCTTCTTCTAACGTTTTTGTAATATAATCTGCTTTTTCTTTGATGTTATCATGGGAAATTCCCATGGCAACGCTGATTCCAGCATAATCAAAGAGTTCCAAGTCATTCAGCCCATCTCCAAAAACCATGACGTTGTCTGGTTTCAAGCCAAGGTGTTCCACAACCTTTTCCACCCCCGTCGCTTTGGAGCCTGAAATCGGCACAATATCAGACGAATGCTCATGCCAACGAACCATGCGAAGTTTGTCTGAGAGACTCTCAGGCAAGCACAAATCATCCCCCTTATCTTCAAAAGTCCACATCTGATAGATATTTTCTTTTTCATGGAAATCTGGATCCACATCTAAATCAGGATAAATTGGATTAATCGCTTCACTAATCATATCGGTGCGAGTCGATAGCTTAGCATCATGACTCCCAACCAAACCATACTCAATCCCCTCTTGCTTAGCCCAAGAGACATACTCCTCAACATCTGACTTCTCAATCTGATGTTGATAAATGACCTGACCTTTTTTATCTTCAATATAGGCACCATTTAAGGTTACAAAAAAGTCAGGCTTGAGTTCACGAATCTCTGGAACGACACCAAAAATCCCCCGTCCAGAAGCAATACCTGTCAAAATTCCTTTCTCACGTAATTGCTTAAAAACAGCTGGGATTGAAGACGGAATAAAACCAGTCTTGGAATTTCGCAATGTATCATCAATATCAAAAAAGACGATTTTAATCTTCTTTGCCTTGTATCTTAATTTCGCATCCATCTCACTACCTCTTTCAATCTAACTCTTTCCATTATACCATAAAGTAGCTAAATCCCCTATTTTCAAAGAAATTCGCTATCTCTTATTCGAACTTCTTGGATAAGTACAGAACTAAATCATCATTATTTTGAATAGTAGCATTCATTTCCAAGGGTTGATTTCGATACCAGACACCTGTCCCATCTGGAATGTAGCCCCGTCTGATATACAATCTCTGGGCAGGGCCATAGCCTAAGTGCAAACCTACACCAAGAGTGACCTTACTCGAAACAAACTTGACTCGTTTTTCTGCTTCTTCTAGCAGTTGACTCCCAATCCCTTGATTTCTAAAAGACTCAAACACATTAAAATCTGATAATTCTGGATAGACTTCTGCAAAAGGACCATGTTTAGCAAAGGGTAAAATGGTAACGTAGCCCGCTACAGCACCATCAATCTCTGCAACTAAGACTTCTCTCTCCCCACTTTCCTGTTCCAGAAAATATCTAGCCAAAATCTCCTCTCTACCAGGCCAACCTTGATTGATAAATCTATGAGATAAGGATTCAATATCAGACTTAATCATATTTCTAATCGTACAATCCATCTTTGTCTTACCCACCTTTACTCTTTCTATCACCATTATAGCACACCAAGGTCAGAAAAAAACTATCTCGTGAAAAAAGACCCGTCGGGGTCTTAATTCGCTTTCTTGTCTCCAAGCTCATGAAAAAGAGGTCCATCCGGACCCAACTCGCTCTCTCATTTCAATGCTCGTGAAAAAAAGACCCTTCAGGGTCTTTTTTTTAATCTTCGTTTACGAAAGGCATCAAAGCCATTACTCGAGCGCGTTTGATAGCTGTTGTTACTTTACGTTGGTTTTTAGCTGAAGTTCCTGTTACACGACGAGGAAGGATTTTCCCACGTTCTGAAACGAAACGGCTAAGAAGCTCAGTATCTTTGTAATCAACATATTCAATTTTGTTTGCTGCGATGTAATCAACTTTTTTACGGCGTTTGAATCCGCCACGACGTTGTTGAGCCATGTTTTTTCTCCTTTATAATTTTAGTTGTCCATTAGAATGGTAAATCATCATCTGAAATATCCAAAGGATTTGTTGCTCCAAATGGATTTTCATCACGTGAAAAGTCTGGTACTGAATTTGTAGGCGCTGAATAGTTTGCAGTTGGTGCAGAATAAGCTCCACCTGTGTGACCCTCACGCACACTACGGCTTTCCAACATTTGGAAATTCTCAGCCACGACCTCAGTCACGTAGACACGTTGTCCTTGCTGGTTATCGTAACTACGAGTCTGGATACGACCTGTCACCCCGATAAGTGAGCCTTTTTTAGCCCAGTTAGCAAGGTTTTCAGCCTGTTGGCGCCACATAACGACATTGATAAAATCAGCCTCACGTTCACCATTTTGACTCTTAAATGTACGGTTTACTGCAAGAGTAAAGGTCGCAACTGCTACATTTGATGGGGTATAACGTAACTCAGCGTCACGTGTCATACGCCCTACAAGTACAACATTGTTAATCATAGTTTACCTTCTTAAGCGTCAGTTTTGACGATCATGTGACGAAGAATGTCAGCGTTGATTTTTGAAAGACGGTCAAACTCTTTAAGAGCTACGTCGTCGTTTGCTTCAACGTTAACGATGTGGTAAAGTCCTTCACGGAAATCTTTGATTTCGTATGCAAGACGACGTTTTTCCCAAGATTTTGATTCAACAACAGTTGCACCGTTGTCAGTCAAAATAGAGTCAAAACGTGCTACCAAAGCGTTTTTAGCTTCTTCTTCAATGTTTGGACGAATGATATAAAGAATTTCGTATTTAGCCATTGATATGTTCCTCCTTTTGGTCTAATGACCCCAAGACTTTGCAAGGGGTAAGTGAGGTTCGCTCACAATAAACTATTATACTAGAAAATAATTTTTTACGCAAGTAAAAACTCTGAAATTCGAAAAAACGCCACATGGGCGTTTTCCTGTTCTTACGGTTTGATACGGTGCAACATACGTGGGAATGGAATAGCTTCACGGATATGTTTTGTTCCTGCTGCGAAGGTTACCATACGTTCGATACCGATACCAAATCCTCCGTGTGGTACAGTACCGTATTTACGAAGGTCAAGGTAGAATTCATACTCTGTACGGTCCATACCAAGTTCATCCATCTTAGCGACAAGGGCATCATAGTCTTCCTCACGCATAGACCCACCGATGATTTCTCCATAGCCTTCTGGGGCAAGCAAATCTGCACAAAGCACGCGCTCTGGATTTCCAGGAACTGGTTTCATGTAGAAGGCCTTGATGGCTGCTGGATAGTTCATGACAAATGTTGGCACACCAAAGTGGTTTGAAATCCATGTTTCGTGTGGTGAACCAAAGTCATCTCCATGCTCAAGATGTTCATAGTCAGCATCTTCATCATTTTCATGCTCTTGCAAGAGGTCAATAGCTTGATCGTAAGTGATACGTTTGAACGGCTCTGCAATGTAGCGTTTCAAGAGCTCTGTATCACGTTCCAAGGTTTCCAAAGCTTGAGGCGCACGGTCAAGAACACCTTGAAGAAGAGCTTTTACATAAGCTTCTTGCAAGTCAAGTGACTCATCATGTGTCAAGTATGAGTACTCTGCGTCCATCATCCAGAACTCAGTCAAGTGACGGCGTGTTTTTGATTTTTCAGCACGAAATACTGGACCAAAGTCAAAGACTCGACCAAGAGCCATAGCACCTGCTTCTAGGTAAAGCTGACCTGATTGGCTCAAGTAGGCTGGCGTTCCGAAGTAGTCGGTTTCAAAGAGTTCAGTTGAATCTTCTGCCGCGTTTCCTGACAAAATTGGGCTATCAAATTTCATAAAGCCGTTCTTGTCAAAGAACTCATACGTTGCATAAATGATAGCGTTACGGATTTGCATCACAGCCACTTGCTTACGAGAGCGTAGCCACAAGTGACGGTTGTCCATCAAGAAGTCTGTTCCGTGTTCTTTTGGTGTGATTGGGTAGTCTTGAGATTCACCGATCACTTCGATGTCTGTGATGTCCAACTCATAACCAAATTTAGAACGTTCGTCTTCTTTGACAATTCCTGTCACATAAACAGAAGTTTCTTGGCTCAAGCGTTTGATGACATCAAACTTCTCAAGTCCCACTTCTTCACCAAATTTTTCTACAAAGTTTGGTTTAAAGGCTACACCTTGAAAGAAGGCTGTTCCGTCACGCAATTGCAAGAAGGCGATTTTCCCTTTTCCTGATTTGTTGGCAACCCAAGCTCCAATCGTCACTTCTTGACCAACATAGTCTTTTACATCAATAATCGTTACACGTTTTGTCATTATTTTTCCTTTTCTTTTTTATTTTTCCATAAATGCTTTCAAGCGTTTAACTGCTTCTTTAAGTGTGTCTAGATCTGTCGCATAGCTGAGGCGCACATTTTCTGGCGCTCCAAAGCCAGCTCCTGTTATGAGTGCCAAACCAACTTCCTCAAGAATAGCTGTTGTAAAGTCAGTCACATCCGTATAACCTTTCATCTCCATGGCTTTTTTAACATTTGGAAAGAGATAGAAGGCTCCTTGTGGCTTAACAACTTCAAAACCAGGGACCTCACATAATAGCGGATAAATGGTATTGAGACGCTCCTCAAAAGCTTTACGCATGATATCAACAGAATCCTGTGGTCCTGTTAAGGCTTCGATAGCCGCATATTGAGAAACAGATGTCAAATTTGAAGTTGTTTGTCCTGTCAATTTACTCATAGCTGCAATGATTTCCGGATCACCTACCGCATAACCAACTCGCCAACCCGTCATGGCATAGGCCTTAGATACACCGTTGATAACAATGGTTTGCTTACGAATTGCTTCTGATAGACTTGAGATTGGAACAAATTCATTTCCATTATAAACAAGGCGACCGTATATATCATCTGCTAAGATCAGAATGTCATGCTCAACTGCCCAATTTCCGATAGCAAGTAATTCTTCACGAGTATAAACCATACCAGTCGGATTAGATGGTGAATTGAGAACCAAAACCTTTGTCTTATCTGTCCTAACTAGTTCTAGTTGATCCACCGTGACTTTAAAATCATTGTCTTCTTTAGCTTGAACAAAGACTGGAATCCCTTCTGCCATCTTGACCTGGTCTCCATAACTAACCCAGTATGGAGTTGGAATAATAACCTCATCTAAAGGGTTAATTACAGCCATAAAGAAAGTATAGAGGGAGAACTTGGCACCTGTAGCAAAGGTAACCTCGTTACTTGCGACAGAATAGCCATAGTAGCGCTCGAAGTAGGTATTCACCGCAGCTTTTAATTCTGGTAGGCCTGAAGCTACTGTATAGAAGGAAGCCTGTCCTTCTCGAATAGCTTTAACTGCTGCATCCTGAATATTTTCAGGAGTGTGAAAATCTGGTTGTCCCAAGGTCAAGAAAAGGACATCCTTACCTTGAGCTTTTAATTTTTTTGCTCTCGCATCACTAGCTAAAGTAACACTTTCTTCCATTTCTAAAACACGGTTGGATAGTTTCATAGGCCCTCCTTATTGACCAATGCTCCTGTTTCAAAATCTACTAGATAAAAATCAGTTCCTGACTTAACTTCCCAAATTGGCTTGTCTTGATAACGGCCAAAGGTAATCTTGTCAATCTCACCAGCTCCTTTTTCCTTAGAAACAGCTTCTGCTTTTTCTTGTGAAACACCCTGATTTAGCTGATAAACGTAAATCTTATGGTCATCTTTTCCAATCAGGACAGCAAGTGCTTCTTGCTGTTTATTACGACCAAGAACGCTGTAATAGGATTCCAAGCCATTATACAAATCAACCTGATCAACCTGCTCTAATCCTGCATACTGCTGAGCTAATTTTTCTCCTTCACTTTTAGCTGTTTGGTAGGGTTTCATACCCAGAAACACCAGATACAGAAAGGAAGCACTGATAACCACAAACAAAATCGTCATCCCTAGACCATACTGCCACAGTAGATTATTTTTTGATTTTTTTTGTCTTTTTTTCACTCGTCTATTTTACCATCTATTAAGCTTTATTACAAGTGAATGCCAGAACAATCGCATTTTATTTCTTCCTTCATCTTCTCGAAATCACCGTATAAAAAAACCTGAGCTTGGCACTCAAGTTTTTAGAAGTTCTTTTAATCTATGGAATTATTTTTTCATCTATTCTTTTAGCCATTTTTCCTAAAAAGATAGTCAGTAGAAGGCTAATCAAGACTAAAAAGAATCCCAGATAAAGAAATGTTACTACAAAGCCTAAATTGTCAATCAACCACCCTGTCAGTGGGAAGAACACAATCATACTTAGGCTAAACATCATAGAGTAGACACTCAGCATGGTTGCCCTTACTTCACTTGGAAGGCGCTCTTGCAAATCATTATCAAAAATCGGCTGAAAAAGAGCATATAAAGCATTACTAATCAAATAAATCAAAATATAGATTAGAGGTGTTCCAAAGTAGGACAGCAGGTAGGTAACTCCAATCAGTAGGACGAGGATTGGGAAAAGCTTCAAGGCGGCATATCTCTTTCCAATCTTACTCGCTAGATAAACTGCAACGATATTCAAGAGACTACCAAGTAACATAACTGCTGAAATTTGCCAACTACTTAAATCTGGTAACTGATTTTGATAGTAAAAATAAAACATGCACATGAGTGTTCCGACAATCTGAGACAAAATCATCCAGTTGAACAGCATGGGATTTCGCTTCAACTCTTCCTTAACAGTCCAAATAATCTGTTTCATGGTCACACTATCAGCTTTTTCTAGCTTGACACTGGGCTCTTTCAGCATCCAAATCAGGAAAATAACTATGATAGAAGTGGCAATCATGATATAGTAGGTCAGGTGCAATTGACCATGGACAAAAAATCCTGCCAAAACTGTCCCCAAAGACCGAGTTCCTTCGGCTACTCCTGACATAAAGCTTGAAATGGATAGATAGCGCTCCTTCAGTCCAGCCTCTACAGTAGAGTCATAGACCATTGCTGCGCTTGTGCCTGAATCAAAATTATAAGACAAGGCACTCACCGCCATAGCTAGTGCATAAATCCAAAAATTTCCCTGCCCAGCCAACATGAGAATAGAAGACACAATTCCTGCTATACGACTTAAATAAAGATTAGTCTTATAGGAATAGCGGTCAGCTAACATTCCAGATGGAATTTCACAGAGAAGACTGGTAGTATGAAAAATACTCTCCAGAAGTCCAATCTGCCAAAGAGACATTCCGTTTTGACTGAGAAAGAGAATCCAAAAGCTGGTAATCCCTAAAAAAGCAAAAAACTCCACTCCGGCCATCAGGCCAATGTTTTTCCGATAATTTCTTATTAACATCTTTTCTCCTTAACAAGTGTATTCGTATTTCTTTTGTCTGTCACTTGTTAATTTGTGCCTTACATGATCTCCACCCCTTTTAGAAGCATTCTTCAATGCCATTATTGTTCCTTTAATTATTTATGAAATGATACCGGAAAATAGCTGTTCTGTGGTTTCTATTGCTAGTTTTCTTGTTTATTTTAGCACTTATGTCATTATATTACAAGAGAATATTGGAATACTCCTATAAAATCAAAGAAAACTAAAATCCAAAAAACAGTTCTTACTTTTCCAGTGGCAACTGACTAGAGTTTCAGCAATTTTATAATTTTCAAATAAACTCTGAGCAAATTTCTTGCAAGTCCTTTTGTTATATTGTAATATATTTTATAACAACGAGAGACTTCTCGGAAATTTAAGAAAAAGGAGACACATCATGTCTAAAAAAGTATTATTTATCGTCGGATCACTACGTCAAGGTTCTTTCAACCACCAAATGGCTCTCGAAGCTGAGAAAGCACTTGCTGGTAAAGCGGAAGTTAGCTACCTCGATTATTCAGCCCTTCCTCTCTTTAGCCAAGATTTGGAAGTTCCAACACATCCAGCTGTAGCTGCTGCTCGTGAAGCGGTTCTCGCTGCGAATGCTATCTGGATCTTCTCTCCAGTCTACAACTTCTCTATCCCTGGTACAGTGAAAAACTTGCTTGACTGGCTATCTCGTGCCCTTGACTTATCTGATACACGTGGTGCTTCTGCCCTTCAAGACAAGTTTGTCACAGTATCATCTGTAGCTAATGCCGGTCACGATCAACTTTTCGCTATTTACAAGGAGCTCTTGCCATTTATCCGTACGCAAATCGTTGGTGATTTCACTGCTGCACGTGTTAATGACTCTGCTTGGGCAGACGGAAAATTGGTTCTTGAAGAAACAGTCCTAAACTCACTTGAAAAACAAGCTCAAGATTTGGTCGCAGCAATTCAGTAAAAAATAAAGAATTTTAAGAAGTCCTTAATATAAAAATGAGCAACTTTAAATTAAAAGTTGCTCATTTTTTGTGCTATTTAGTACTATCCTACTTGTTAAATCTGTATTGACACTTTTTTATTTAGCGATGTCTTCTAGCATGACCACGAGTTCCTGGTCCAGTTCTAATTGGTTTAACTTGTTTACCTGGACGCGAAGGAACATGGTGTACTGGTCCATGATGAGGTCTCGTTAAATGCGGTTTAGGCTGAACACTTGGTTTTGGATTAGTAACAATTACGTTTGGTTTTGTAACCACTCCGACCACATGCGTGTGGCTAGTAGTGCCAGTATGAATGACACTTGTCACCTCTGAATGAGTTTCGGTTTCATTTGTTGTGATAGTGACAATTGGTGTTGTTGGACCCGCTGTTGCTGCATTTGAGGTAACAGTGGTTGTCGTTGTAGTTGTAGTCGTAGCCGTTCCACCAGGAACAGGTTTTGTTTCTGTTTTCTTATTAACAGATGTTTGTGAAGAAAAATCTGTTGGTTTAATTGCAGCCAAGGCTTCAGCTGGAGTTAAGCTAGGTTTTGAATCAGTAGTCGCTACCGGTTTTGGTTGAACTACAGGTGTTGGTGTAGCTGGAGTAGATACTGCCGGTTTAACCGGTGTTACCGGTGCTGGTGCTACTGGTTTTACTGGAGCTACTGGTTGTGGTGTGGCAACAGGCGCTGGAGTTACTGGTGTCGAAACTACTGGTTTGACTGGTGTTGATGGTGCTACCGGTTTTGGTTGAACTACAGGTGCTGGCTTAGCCGGAGTTGACACTGCTGGTTTAACCGGTGTTACTGGTCTTACCGGTACAACGGGTTTTGTAACAATTGGTGATGATGCAACAACTGGATTCGGAACAGTCAAAACTGGTTTGATAGAAATTCCATTACCTAGACTAGAAGGAGTTGCTGCAATAGTTGTTACTCCTTGTGGAGTGACATTTGGTTTATGAACAGTCGTATCCACTGCAGCTACTGGTTTATCATCAATTCTTGTGATTTTCCAATTATCATAAGTTACTGCACCTGTAACAAGGTTAACTCTCGCTACTCTTTCAAAAACTACAGAACGAACCACATCTTTGAAAGCTTGTCTACCATCTTTTTGATATTTGTAGTGAATCGTCTGCTTAGTCATTTTTCTTAGTGTATCTAAGTTTTCAACAGATTTAGGCCAAACAGGTGTCAATGCGACTCCTGCTACTAATGGGTTTCCAGCAATTGGTTTCGGATCATCTGCTGTGACAGTCACAACTTTTTCGATTAATTGAACTGAGAATACTTGATCAGTTTGTTTTTCACTGTCAAAGCGTTTATCATTGGCATTTGCAAAACCATCATGTACTAATTCATATCCTTGTTTTAGGTATTGATTAATACGATTTTTTGAATTATAAGCAATTGTTTCACCTGGAAGACCAACAACACTGTCCACATTTCCTAAAACCTTAGGACTTGTTTCTGTTTGATTAAGGTATTTAACATACGCCTTTTGTTGAGCAACATAATCATAAACAACATGGATATCAGCCTGTGTCAAATGTCCCTTACTATTAGCAGGTGTTTGCGACAAGACATATACCACACCATCTTTTTCGAAACGCTCAGGAACTTTAGCAGTCACATCATAGTTATTTCCCAATAAGTTAATGAGATTTGAACTCTTATCATGTGGTGTATTGAATGTTTCTAAAATAGCTTGACTTGTTTTATCACGATATTGAATATCAACTTTACCAAATTTAGCTTCTTCGTACACAGCTACCACGTTAGCTTGAGCTCGTGTAATCGTACCAGATGTCTTCGTATTGCTATAAAAACGATCATTTTGTGCGTACTCTTTGAAGACATAATATTTACCATTTGGTGAATGTAATAGATAAGGTGCTGTGATAGATGTTGTTTGAATTCCTTTGTTTTCTTGAACTTCTGTCTCAGTTGTATTTCTCTCCAAAGTAGCTACATAGCTAGTATCAATTTTGGTAGATGGTCTTACAGTAGTGAATTTATCTTGAAGGATACCTCCATTTTCCACCGCTGCAATGGCAGGAAGAAGCATTTTCCCTTGAGTATCAACGAAGCGAACAGCTACATCTCCATATACAAGGCGTCCATCTGTTCTTACCATATCTGGGTTGGCAATTTTCCAGTCAGAGTCAGCAGCTTGTTCGTATTGGTCTGTAAGATTTTTACCTTTGGCATCAACAACTGTCAATGTCCCTGGAACATTTGATTTAAAACCATTTCTAGCTTCATTCAGATAATTAACTGTGTGACTTGTCGGAACACGGTCAACTCCAAAGTCTTTTGTACGTAATACATAGGTTCTTCCAGCCAACATCTTTCCAGAAACGAGTTCAAAGGTTAATTCATTATCAGCAGCCTTAAGAATCTTAAATTTTGCATGTTGACCTGGTTCTTCACGAGGCGCCTCCAAAATAACATTATGACGATTTACCCTTGTTCTTGATGTATCAGGGCTAGTATTTATCATTTCGACATTGTGGGCACCACGTTCAACAAATTCACCGACAGTAGCAAACTTATTGAATTCTGTATCATTGATACGAACAGTGAAACGAGTCCCTGCACTAAAGTTTGATTTCCATGTTCCGATACGAAGAGTGCTGTTATATGTTTTGATACTACCATCATCATCCAACATCACATCACCTGTGAAGTTAGCTGTAGCAGGTGTATCATAAACTTTAGGTGCTCCGATATCTGTTTTAATCACAGTGTAATTCTTAGTGACTACATTTTGACCATTAACTGAAATAACACCAGTTACAGACTTATCCACGTTCACTCGAGGATAACGAATTCCACCTCTGTATTGAAGTTCAAAAGTAACATCATCTAGACGTTCAATTTCATCAGTGAAACGGTAAGTTGCTTCAATATGACTTCCTTTGTCAACTAAATCCCATGATTCTTTTGTGTCCAGAGCAACGTCACGGTCTCCACGTGAAGCCCAATATGAAAGGCTTCCAGCTTTGGCATTATCATTTTTCTGAACCAGACTCACTCGTTCTGCAAAAACTTTACCTTCAGCAACCAATTTTTGAGGAAGATTATTATCTTGTGGCAATTCCTTCAAACCAATTGTAAAGATATCTCCCTTATGATAGGTACCATTTTTAAATTTTAATTGGAAGCGATAATCAGCAATACCTGTTGAAGTTACACGGTCCGCCATGTCGATTGTACCACTGGCAATAATATTTCCATTATCGATAGCTACATCCTGTGTTTGAGTTGGCGATAGACTAGCGCTAATTTTCTTGCCGTGTCCTGCACGTTGCAACTCAGTATAAACTGTTTCAATAGCTGAATACAGTTGATTTAATTGAGTCTTAAGATTTTCTACACTAACAGATGAATCTTTCAACAAGGATTTTGATTGTGAAATCTGAATTGTTGCTGCCTTAACAGCTTCTTGAACTAAGGCTTTTTCTTCAGCTTTACGATCTGCTTCTTGAGCATAACGAACAGCAACTTGATTTAAAACTTCTGCTTCTGATACAACCTGTTCTAAGGTTGTTTTTTCGACTGATTTTTCTTCTTTTACCTTCTCACTTGAAGTAGGTGAGGTAGTTTTTTCTTCACTAGACTTAACTTCTTTAGAAGTGAATTCTTTTGAGTCAGAATTTTTTGTCTCAGTTGCCACTTTAGACTCTGCTTCCTTCTTTAGAAGGGCATTGACATCTAATTCTTCTTTTTCCAAAACTGGAGCTTGAAGAGTTGAAGGTAATTCTGCTATTTTTTCCTCAGATTTCTCTTGCTTGGTCTCTTCTGGTTTTTCAGAGACTTTTTGTTCTTCTTTTTCAGTGCGATGTGAATCTACTTTCTGTTCATCTGCACTCACATTTGAATAAGTACCAAAAACCATCAAGGCAGCTACAGCAACAGATACTGCACCAAAACTTGATTTTCTAATGGAATACTTGTTTACCTTATTCATTTGATTCCGTTTTACTCTTGAATACATATATTTTCTCTCTAACTTTTTATGATAAAAAAGGGAGTGGAATTGATGCTGTATTGACATACATTCTCACTCCCTAAAACACTACACTTCCAATATTTTGTTGTCTAGAGTTTTGTTTTGATTTTATTCATCTCGTTTTGCTTTTCCAACTAAACTGAATCCAGCAAATAGGCCAAGTACTCCTAGAACTTGAGCCATACCAGAAGAGTGACCCGCAGTTTTTGGAAGTTCTTTTTCCTCCTCTTTTGGAGCTGAGTTTGGAGTTGGAACTGCTGATGGCACTTTTGGAGCTGGGGTAGAGGTTGGAACTGGAGTTGGCGTAACTTGTGGAGTTGGGGTTGGAGTCGGAATTGGAGTTGGGGTCGGTACTGGATCCGGCGTAACTTGTGGAGTTGGGGTTGGAGTCGGAATTGGAGTTGGGGTAACTTGTGGAATTGGTTGAACATTTCTATAAGTTACAGTTACAACCTGATTTCCAGTTTCTGCTGTAATTCCTTGAACCGCAGCCACTTTAGCAAGATCAGGATTATATCCTGCAATACTTGGAGATACCACTTCGTCAAAACTTGTCACTCCATTTTCAGAAACCCAAGATGTACTTGTAGTCTTACCTGTTACATTATCGATACTTAACATACGTGAAAAGCTTACTTGATCATGATGATCTTCACTTGCTTTTGTACCATCTTCAAATACATAATGAATCGTTCTTTCCACAAGTTTTGGAGTATCTTTTTTAACAGTGATCTTATGTTTCAATAGGACTGTATATTCTTGAACTTTTGTTTCATCTGTATCAAAAGTTGCATCTGCAGGGAAACCATCTTCCTGTAATAAGTACCCTTTTTCAAGCAACGATTTCAAAACAGTTTCTGTCGTATAGGCGACCTTTTCTCCTGATTTACCAGTAATATTGTCTGTATGAACGACTTCATTCTTGTTATCAATATCTATATAACGAACAACTGCAACTTGTTCTGTCTTGACGTAAGTTACCTTTGTATCTTCACCTGGGTTTTCAGGTGTAACACTTGTACGCTCTGGTTTGTAGCCTACAATTTCAGGTACTGCTGTTTCTCCAGCTTTACGAGGATCATTTGAATCATTCAGGTATTGGGGTTGAGGAGCATTTGAAATTACATTTCCAGAAGCATCTACTGGAATGATTTTACCCAAAGCTTTATAGGTAACTGTATCTGTTGCTTTTGGTAAATCTGGCGTAACTGTCTTAGCACCAGCTTCTGCTTTATCAGCGAAATACCCTGTCACAACTGGTACTTTAACTGTTCCATAGGTATGGTCCTTATTTTCCCAAGTTGTTTCTTTAGTCGCTTCATTATATGATCCCTTGAAGACAAAATCATTTTGCACATTATCTTTAGGAGTTGCAGAACCTGCCCCAGTAAAGTTTACAGTTTGTTCAGTTTCCTTAGTTAATGAATCAATAATTTCGTTATATGTTACAAAGGTATCTTTTCCGATGCGATCAGGATCAGATTCGTCATTTGGTTCGATTGTCTTGTCAACAATATTATATCCCCAAACAGTTGGTTGTTCATTATTTAATACATGGAATTTTGGAGCTTCAGGAATTTTTGTTTCTGCTGCTTTTGTTGCATCGTTTGGATCATTATCATAGTACTTATAGAGAGCGTCTTCAATGTTTTGTACAACCTCTCCTTGTTTATTGATATATTGTCCTTTATTATTGACTGCTACAATACGTCCCATTTCTTTCAAGTCAACATTAACTTCTGTATCTTGAGGAGAATTTGGATTAACCTCCATTGTTCCTACTTTATTTACAGTAGCATAAAATTTTGGTGTAACAGGAGTTCGTACAGCTTTGAACACTGCATTCACGGATGAATCTGCTTCTGAATTAGTTGAACTATCTGGTTTTGCTGCAGCAGCGCGCTTACCTCTAGATGAACGGCGTGCAGTACGTTCACCATTTTCAGTCACAGTTAAGCCTACTGGAGACACTTGAGAATTATTAACTTGTGTATCTAAAAGATTCTCTGAAACTGGAGCTACTTCTGACAAAGCTCGTCTGCTTCTAGATGATCTTGCAACTCTTGATTCAGCACTATTCGTAACTGATGGTTGAGATGCTACTGGTGCCACAACATCTTGGTTCTTAATACCAGTAATCTTCCATTGTTCATAATTGATATCACCAGAAACCAAATTCACAAGAGCATTTCGTTCATAACTGATATGTTGATCAATCGTTCCATATGCAGCTTTTCCATTCTTAGAGTAACGGAAGTTAATACGGCGACTTATTGTTTGAGTCAATTTCTCCATTCTCTCAACAGTGCCTGGCCAATTTGGGGTGTTTGGTTGTCCCGGATTGACTGGGGTGTTTGGTTGTGGTTTAGGATCTTTCGGTGTTACACGTTCGACACGTTCTGAAAGGGTTACAGTGTAGACTTGGTCACGTGCTGTATCGTAGTCATAAACCTTCGCATCACCTGTTGTGAATTCATCACTAACAAGCTTGTAGCCTTGTTTCTTAAATTCATTGATTTGACTTGTTGTGCTGTAGGCAATGG
>NZ_JASOOK010000090.1:0-230 GCF_030217725.1 Streptococcus sp. UMB1203
TTTTTCATTGTTCAGTACTACAACCTTAGTTGTAGTGCCCTGCACATTGGTTCGTCTTGTTCAGTTTTCAAAGGTCTCTGTCGCTTGCTTCTCTCAAGTGACAACTATATTAGTATATCACAGTCGCTTTCGCTTGTCAACACTTTTTTGATTTTTTTTTGAAACTTTTTTTTCATCAAGTGCTTCAACCGCAACATACCATAGTCCGTACGGGATTCGAACCCGTGTTA
>NZ_JASOOK010000091.1:0-229 GCF_030217725.1 Streptococcus sp. UMB1203
GTGTTGTACGTCTAATAGTGTCATCATTTTCTCCTTTTTTAAAATCTAAAATATAACTGTTGTGCTGATTGACTCACTTCATAGCCAAATTGCGCTTTTCCAATATCTTTTACGTTTGTCTGAAGCAATTGACTGTCTTGTTTCAATAAAATTTTACCATATTTCATCTTGTTCTCCTTTTTTGATACTACTTTGCAGCGAATTGCTCGCTGCAAGACTATGATTTACT
>NZ_JASOOK010000092.1:0-228 GCF_030217725.1 Streptococcus sp. UMB1203
AATGGTATTGATTAATTTATTGACACTTGTTGTATTACCAGGGATTGGGCTTGATGAGAAAATCACAGTATCACCAGGTTGCAAAGTAACTTGACGATGAGTACCGTTAGCGATACGAGCAAGTGCTGCCATAGACTCACCTTGACTACCTGTACACATAATTAAAACTTCACTAGCATGAAGATTTTTAAGTTCGCTTGGCTCAATGAAGGTACCTTTTGGAACTTT
>NZ_JASOOK010000093.1:0-214 GCF_030217725.1 Streptococcus sp. UMB1203
GCAGATAAGACTGTGGTAGCGAACCCAGAAAAACTTACAGATGCTGAGAAGAAAGCCATCGAAGACAAAGTTAAAGCCGTGAATCCAGGTGCGACTGTAGTAGTAGACGATAAAGGAAACGCTACAGTGACAACACTATCAGGAAACACAGCCGTTATTCCAGCAGCAGACTTAACTAAGACAGCAGACGACGCAGCTAAGCCAAATGCAGGTA
>NZ_JASOOK010000094.1:0-207 GCF_030217725.1 Streptococcus sp. UMB1203
TTTCCACTGGTTTTTACGATTTTTATCAGACTAACTTCCACTTGGATTAACGGTGGAAGTTAGTTTGGGAATTTAGCGGTACAAAAATCTCAAAAGAAAAACTTAGGAAACCAATCCTAAGCTCTCTTTTGAGGCTCTATAATATTTGTAGTGGGTAAATCCCCTATAGATATTATGGAGCCTATTTTTGTGTAGAAAAAAAGTCCC
>NZ_JASOOK010000095.1:0-201 GCF_030217725.1 Streptococcus sp. UMB1203
GGGACTTTTTTTCTACACAAAAAAGGCTCCATAAGATCCATAGGGGATTTACCCACTACAAATATTATAGAGCCGATTTTCAATGAAAATCATAGTATACTTTTTTGTTTTCTACCCTGTTTAATAAAGGCTCTTTGTCAACTGTAGTGGGTTGAAGAAAAGCTAAGCTCTAGAAAGGACAGATTTAGTCCTTTCTTTTTT
>NZ_JASOOK010000096.1:0-201 GCF_030217725.1 Streptococcus sp. UMB1203
AATTCCACCATAAAAATCCGTTTTAGACTAATTTCCACTTTGGTCAGGCAAGTGGAAGTTACTTTGAGAAGTTACCCTTTTTACTTAATTTGAAAAAAACAGAAAAAGTAGTTGACAAAGTATGAAAAGTCTGTATAATAGTAAGAGTTAAAAATAACAACTCTGGTCCGTTGGTCAAGGGGTTAAGACACCGCCTTTTCA
>NZ_JASOOK010000009.1:0-61005 GCF_030217725.1 Streptococcus sp. UMB1203
TTGCTATATCCCTTTGTTCAAAAATATTTTAATCAAGGCGTAATGATTGGCGCGTTGAAGGAATAGGAGAAAAACATGAAAAATAAATCATTTACATATTTGTTCTTAGGAACCGTTACACTTGCTGGCTTAACAGCCTGTGCAAATTCCAATAATGCGAATAAGGACGATAAGTCTGGAGAAGATTCTTATAAAATCACAACTGTTCGTTGGTCTGACTGGGGAGAAGATTATCACAAAGGTTTTCTAACAGATTCTGCCAAGGAATCAGGTATCGATGTTAAATGGGATACACTTGTAGCCGCAGATTGGGCAGATAAGAAATCTGTTTTGGTTGCTAGTGGAGATTTACCAGATGCATTTTTAGGTTCAAATGCTTTTACAGATTCAGAAATTGCTCAGAACCAATCTTTATTTATTCCATTGGAAGATTTAATCAAAGAAAACATGCCAAATTTAACTAAGGCTATGGAGAAAGAACCTAAGATTAAAGCTATGATTACTTCACCAGATGGTCATATCTACAGTCTACCTAAAAAATTACCGATGCGTCCTACTGTAGCTAATCAGCTATTTATTAATAAAAAGTGGCTGGATAATTTAGGATTAAAGGTTCCAGAAACTTATGATGATTTAGTAAAAGTACTACAAGAATTTAAGGATAAAGATGCGAACGGAAATGGAGACGCTTCTGATGAAATTCCATTCGGAGCAGGAAACTTTGATCCAACATTCTCATATATTCTTCCGTTCAATAATCGTTTAGGGGCAGATAATACATATGAAATGTCTGTAAAAGATGGAAAACCAGTCTACCTTCGTACAGAAGAAAGTTATAAACAAGGGATTGCAGCAATGCACGAATCTTATAAAAAAGGTTTGATTGATCCGGAAATCTTTACAGAAGATACCTCTATGAGTGTAGCAAAACGTATGGATAAGGGAGTATCTAGAGTAGGTGTTTCTAGTGGTTGGACAGCAGATGCAACGTTTGGCTTACATTCAAGTGAATATATTGCTCTACCTGCTTTAAAAGGTATGGATGGTAAACAATATGTCTTTTCTGATCCAGATCATTACAACTATGGTCGAAATGAAATTTTGATTACAAATAAGAGCAAAAACCCTGCTAAATTATTGAAATGGTTGGATAAATTATATACAGATGAAGCAAGTATTCAGAATTTCTATGGATCATTTGGAATAGCTACTGAAAAGAATGGTGATAAGTTTAAAGTGTTACCTCCTAAAGATGGTAAATCAGCCGATGAGTATGCATGGATTAATTCACTTCGAGATTTTGGACCTAAATACGTAAGCGATGATATCAATAGTCGCGTAGAAATCGATCAAACACAAGGTGATGGATTGAAATTGAAGATGGACCAAGATTTGAAACAATTTGCGTTGCCAGCTTACCCTAATGTGATTTATTCACAAGAAGAGCTTAACAAATTATCATCAATCTATGTGAGTATTGAATCTTATGTCAAACAACAAGCATCTAAATGGGTAGTTGAAGGTGGCATAGAAAAAGAATGGGACTCATACAAAGAAACTCTTAAGAATATGGGATTGGACGAATTTATGAAGATTCAACAGGAAGCATATAATCGTTACCAAAAAGAAGTAAAAGAGTAATACTTTATATGAACTCTTGGTTGTATAAACAAGGGACTAGCTAATTACAGGAAGCGAGACTGATAACATCAAATTATCTCGCTTCCTTTATTCTAATTTTTAAAGAAATTTGGAAATGTTTTTTAAATAATTTAGGTAATATTTTTGTGCAACTGACATTCTAAAATATAGAGTTAAGACGATTGATTTCATGGGGAATATATTATGCAAAAATTATTTTCATTAGATGGAAAAGTGGTTAGAATTTTAACTTTTTTGACAGATTTAATTATTTTAAATACTCTATTTATTGTTAGTTGTATTCCAATAGTTACAATTGGGGCATCACTAACTTCTCTTACGACAATGTGGTATCGTATTTTAAAAGGTAAAGATACCGATATTACTTATCATTATTTTCGGATCTTTAGACAAAATTTTAAACAATCAACTTTTATTTGGTTGTTTATCCTCCTAATAGAATTACTTTTATATGTGAACTATTGTCTTTGGGGCTATTCAAGTTTATTTTCAGAGTATAGTTTATTGTTAGTGTTGCCCTTTTTATTTGTTATAATACTTTTTATGAGTGTTGTTTTTCCCTATATTGGTCTATTTAAAGATAATCTAAAAAATAGTATTGTAAATAGCGTATTAATTTGTATTTTAAATCCAATGCAAGCTATCATTTTGGTTTTATTTAATATTTCTGTACTGTATATGAGTTTTAGTAGTCCAGAACGAGTTTTAACAGCTATTTACGTATTTACATTTGGAGGATTTGCTTTTTGTGGATTGATGAATGTAATGGTAACGAATAAAATGTTTGATAAAGTAAAGAGATTTAATAAGAGGAGGGAAACAAATTGAAAATTTTTAAGGGAGAGTTTTATCGAATCTCTGTATTAACAGACAAGTTAGTAAGGTTAGAATACTCTCAAACTGGAAGTTTTGAGGATAGAACGACACAACTTATCTATAATAGAGATTTTGGCCAAGTTTCGTTAGATTATATCGAGACATCAAACGTACTAGATATTATGACGGACTATTTTCATTTGCACTTTAATAAAGGAGAATTTAACGCCGAAAATTTATTTATAGAATTAAAAGGAAATTTTGCCGTATATGGTAGTCGCTGGTATTTTGGTGAATCTATTGAAACGTTAAAAGGAACAGCTCGGACTCTTGATAAGGCAGACGGCGCAATCCCATTAGAAGATGGAATTATTAGTCGAAATGGCATTGCCTTACTGGATGATTCTCAAGGATTTATTTGGGATGAACAATCTGGTTATATTGAGAGAGAAAATCAAATTGACCTCTATTTCTTTGCCTATGGGCATGATTATAGAGGAGCAATCAGAGACTTTTACCATTTGACTGGTTCAACACCCTTGTTGCCAAGATATGCTTTAGGCAATTGGTGGAGTAGGTATTGGCCTTATACGTCGGATGAATACTTGAATTTAATAGACAGATTTAAAACAGAGAAAATTCCATTATCTATCGGTGTTTTAGATATGGATTGGCATATAACTGACATTCCAACTCGTTTTGGAAGTGGTTGGACAGGCTATAGTTGGAATAGAAACTTAATACCAAATCCAGAACAGTTATTGCAACAACTTCATGATAGAAAGTTAAAACTCTCCTTAAATGTCCACCCTGCTGATGGTATACGGGCTTATGAGGAAGCTTATCCTCGAGTCGCCAAACGATTGGGATTAAATGTAGAACTAGAAGAACCAGCCATTTTTGATTTTTTCAATCCATCCTTTAGGGAAGCCTACTTTAAAGATGTTCATTATGAGCTAGAAAAGCAAGGAGTAGATTTTTGGTGGATTGACTGGCAACAAGGGACACAAGGCATGTTGGATCCACTATGGCTTTTAAACCATTATCACTATCAGGATAGTTGTAAACATTCAGAAGGTGGCTTGATTTTATCAAGATATGCAGGTCCTGGTAGTCACCGCTACCCTGTTGGTTTTTCAGGGGACACTATTATTAGTTGGAATTCCTTAAGATTTCAACCTTATTTTACAGCGACAGCATCTAATATCGGTTATAGTTGGTGGAGTCATGATATCGGTGGACACATGTTGGGGGATTATGACGAAGAGCTACAAACTAGATGGCTACAGTTTGGTGTTTTTAGTCCGATTACTCGATTACATAGTTCTAGAAGTCCTTTCAATAGTAAAGAACCTTGGTTTTTTTCAGAAACAACATCTAAGATTATGAAGAATTACCTTCGTTTGAGACATCAGATGATTCCATATCTATACACCATGAATGTA
The DNA here is from genome assembly GCF_030217725.1 of Streptococcus sp. UMB1203. Taxonomy (GTDB): domain Bacteria; phylum Bacillota; class Bacilli; order Lactobacillales; family Streptococcaceae; genus Streptococcus. The sequence continues at coordinate 3,924 of NZ_JASOOK010000009.1, forward strand.
AAGACACATGAGGAAGGCGCCCCATTAATCAGCCCAATGTACTATTTCTACCCAGAGAATGATGAGAGCTATAATGTTCCAAACCAATACTTTTTTGGAACAGAACTGATGGTGGCTCCCGTTGTAGAAAAGATGGATTTGGCATTCCAATCTGCAAAAGTAGATGTATGGTTCCCTGAAGGTGAATGGTATGACTTCTTTTCAGAGAAAAAATATACAGGTGGTGTGAAGTTGAGTGTTTATAGAGACATTTCGACGATACCTGTGTTTGCAAAAAGTGGTGCAATCATTCCCTTGGTTGGTTCTGAGATAGATATGGGTGTTGATTTACCTGAAGTTGTAGATTGGTATGTATTCCCAGGCAAACAACATTCTTTTGAAATGATTGAAGACCAAAATGGTCAAAGATATAAAACAAGATTATCAATTGATTGGGAAATGGGAATGGTAGAGTTAGCATTGCAAGGAGATTCTAGTATCGTTCCAAGCAATAGAAGGCATAGAATTCATTTTAAAGGAACGAATGTGTCTATCATTGAATTGCCAAATAAGAATGATACAGCTAGATTTGAATGCAAAGAAAATAAAATGCCATATCTAAATGATGAAGTTTTTAGACTACTAAAGACGGCTTCTCTTCCATATGAATTAAAAGATAGATTGTTAAATCAATCCATCAATGCGAAAAACTCTCATGAGTTAATGAATATCTTGCATCATCAGGATAAGGAATTGAGAGGGCGTTTGTTGGAAATGATATTTACTAGCGAAAACTAATTGAGACATTTCGTACACAATTTCTATTATTTAATGTGTAACAGTTTTACATCTCTATGCTTATTGACTTGTATTTTAGTAATTACAAGTTTGGCATAGGGATGTTTTTTGTTTACTGGAGAGGATAAGTGGCTCTTTGTCAACTGTAGTGGGGTGAAGAAAAGCTAAGCTTGAGAAAGGACACATTTCGTCCTTTCCTTTTATTTGAAAAAGACAGTAAAAAAGCGCAAAAAAACACTTCCTGTGCTATGCTGCAATTGAAATTTTTTTAGTTTTGGTGTTAGAACTGTTTCCTCAGTCCTAGCGCCTTTTCTTTTTGATAAAAATCAAGAGTTCATACTTAGCCCTTTTTGCTTTTGAATGTATTCAAAAATGGAACACTGATGTTAGATAATATAATTTTATAGATAAGCATGCCACTAATTTGCTAAATCAGTAATTAGATCTCTATCTGATATTTTTTAATTGAGGATAAAGTAGGAACTTATCTAAATAGATTTTTCAGAAAATTTTCTAAAAAAACATAATTTGTTTGACATTCGTTTGAAAATTCTGTAAAATGATTTATTATGTTTCAAAGGAGAATATATATGGAAAAACAGAAAACATTTTTTGGACATCCTATGGGCTTGTCCACCCTCTTCTTTACAGAAATGTGGGAACGCTTTTCTTACTATGGGATGCGAGCTATCCTACTTTACTATATGTACTATAGTGTGCAAGATGGTGGATTGGGAATGGATAAGACCACAGCTGCATCGGTTATGGCGATTTATGGCTCGCTGGTATTTTTGTCTTCGGTTGTCGGTGGTTTTGTCAGTGACCGTATTTTAGGAAGCCGTAAGACCGTCTTTTACGGTGGGATTCTGATTATGCTAGGGCATATTGCTTTGGCAACACCTTTTGGACAAGTGGCTCTCTATCTTTCTATTGCCTTGATTATCTTTGGTACTGGATTTTTAAAACCCAATATCTCAGATATGGTTGGGGGAATTTATGAGAAAGAGGATGATAGACGGGATGCAGGATTTAGTATCTTTGTCTTTGGTATTAACTTAGGTGCCTTCGTTGCCCCTTATCTAGTGGGTTATCTAGGTCAGGAAGTCAATTTCCATCTAGGTTTCTCATTAGCTGCCATTGGGATGTTCTTTGGTCTGGTGAAATATGTTTTAGATGGGAAGAAATACCTGCCTGAATCAAGTCTTTACCCCACTGATCCACTTTCACAGAAGGAGCAGCAGACCTTGATTAAACGCTTGCTGATTACACTTGTCATGGTTATTCTGGTGGTTCTAGGTTTAGTCTTTACTCACCAATTTAACGTGGATATGATTGTTAATATCTTTACAGTGATTGCGGTAATCATTCCAATCTACTATTTCTTCAAAATTTTATCTAGTCAGAAAATAACTGCTACTGAGAGATCCCGAGTATTTGCCTACATTCCTCTATTTATCGCCGGAGTACTTTTCTGGTCTATTGAGGAGCAGGGTTCTGTTGTTCTTGCTCTATTTGCGGATGATCAGACTCGACTTTACTTTAATGCATTTGGAAATCAGATTCAGTTCCCATCTAGTTTTTTCCAAAGTATCAATCCACTTTTCATCATGATTTATGTGCCGATTTTTGCGTGGTTGTGGGGGAAAATGGGTAAAAAGCAACCATCCTCTGCTAAGAAATTTGCTTACGGTTTATTTGCTGCAGGTTTATCCTTCTTGTGGATGATGTTACCAGGGATGCTCTTTGGGACAGATGTTAAGGTCAGTCCTCTCTGGTTGATTATGAGTTGGGCTATTGTGATTGTAGGGGAAATGCTGATTTCGCCTATTGGTCTATCAGTCACTACTAAGCTAGCACCAAAATCCTTCCAAGCACAAATGATGTCTATCTGGTTCTTGAGTAATGCAGCTGCCCAAGCTATCAATGCTCAAATTGTAAAATTTTATACAAGCGAAACTGAAGTGGCTTACTATGGAATTGTTGGAGGAATTACGATTGTATTCGGTATTATCTTACTCTTCTACGTTCCACGTATTGAAAAACTAATGTCTGGTATCAAATAGAGAAAAACTGGAATTTCTGTAGGAATTTTAAAAGTTAGATCAATTATTTATTCATGGGATTTAGTTCTGTATGGTACAGGGCTAAGTCCTTTTAGTTTGATTAATACTCTTCGAGAATCTCTTCAAACCGCGTCAACGTCGCCTTGCCGTACTCAAGTACAGCTTGCGGCTAGTTTCCTAGTTTGCTCTTTGATTTTCATTGAGTATAAAACTCACGATGTTTCTGCTTTTCCTAGTGGACATTTGTCTACTTTTTTTATATAATAAAACTAAACCATATTGGTTGAGTTTTAAAAATCTGGATTCAAGCATCGATTAGTCTTTCTAAGGGAGATAATGTCCATTAAAGTATCATAATAGGAGGTGAAGTATGTATCAGCCAGAAAAATTAAAGGCTCGGAGGAAAGAGTTAAAACTGACACAGAAGGAAATTGCAGAGCAACTTGGGATTAGTTTTCAGGCTTACTCGGCTTGGGAACGTGGAGTCAAGGAACCGTCCAAGGAGAAGGTGTTCCAGCTAGAGAATATTTTAAAAGTACCAAAAGGATATTTTACTCAGATCGAGATTGTCCGTCTCTACCATAGCCTCTCCAAGCAAGGGAAGGAGAAGGTTGTTCTCTATGCTCGCAACCTGGTTCAAGAGGAACAGGCTCAGAAAGTGACATCTATGCCAGAGCGTCTCTACGAGTACCGTGTCTACGAACGCATGTCTGCGGGAATTGGGGCTTCGGTCTACGATGATCAGAATTTTGATACGGTTTACTTTAATGAGGAGTTGGCTCATGATTTTGCGTCCTGGGTGTCTGGGGACTCTATGGAACCTAAATATCAAAATGGTTCAGTGGCACTGATTCGAGAGACAGGATTTGACTATGACGGGGCGGTTTATGCAGTGGTTTGCAACAACCAGACTTATATCAAACGGGTCTATCGAGAGGAGAATGGATTGCGTCTGGTCTCTATCAATCCTAAATACAAGGATATTTTCATCTCCTATGAGGAAGATCCTCGGATTGTTGGCATTATCGTTGGGAACTTTGTACCGATGGAGGGCTAGTCAATGGGCTACTTTGATTATTCCAGAGAGCCCAAAAGTGATATTGCCTTTGTCGATATGAAATCCTTTTATGCCAGTGTTGAGTGCGTGAAAAGGGGCTTACATCCGCTGAAAACCTCGCTTTGTGTCATGAGTCGCGCGGATAATTCAACTGGCCTTATCCTAGCCTCCTCTCCCCTCTTTAAGAAGATTTTTGGCAAGTCAAATGTTGGTCGGGCCTATGATCTGCCCTTTGATATCAAGACCCGCAAATTTTCCTACTATAATGCTAGAAAGCAGGGGTTGCCTACTGATTCAGACTATGTTCGCTACATCGAAGATTGGGCTCAAGTTACCTTGATTGTCCCTCCTCGAATGAACGAGTACATTGCAGTCAATATGGAAATCCAGCGAATCTTTCAGAATTATGGCAGTCCAGATGATATTTATCCTTACTCTATCGATGAGGGCTTTATTGACCTAACTAGTTCGCTCAACTATTTTATCCCAGATAAGAGTCTCTCTCGCAAAGACAAGCTGGATATGCTTTCTGCTCGTATTCAGAGGGATATTTGGAGGCAGACAGGGATCTACTCTACAGTGGGCATGTCCAATTCCAATCCCTTACTGGCCAAGCTGGCTCTGGATAATGAAGCCAAGCACACTCCGACCATGAGTGCCAACTGGTCTTACCAGGATGTGGAAGAGAAGGTCTGGTTCATTCCCAAGATGACCGACTTTTGGGGAATTGGCAGGCGGATGGAGAAACGTTTGCATGCTCTGGGGATTTTTTCCATCAAGGAATTGGCCACAAGCAATCCAGACCAGCTAAAGAAAGCTCTGGGTCAGGCTGGTCTTCGTTTGTGGTTTCATGCTAACGGGATTGATGAAAGTAATGTTCATAAGCCCTATAAAGCCAAATCCAAGGGCTTGGGGAATTCTCAAATTTTGCCGAAAGATTACGTGAAGCTACGAGATATTGAAATTATTCTCCGGGAAATGGCTGAGCAGGTAGCTATTAGACTAAGAAGGGCGGGTAAGAAAACAACTCTTGTTTCTATCTATCTTGGTTTCTCTAAACAGGAGGTCAGGTCGTCTATTCACACACAAATAAAGATCGAACCGACCAATAATACAGCTGTCTTAACGGATTATGTTTTGAAGTTATTTCATAACAAATACACTTCAGGAGCAGTCAGAAGTGTTGGAGTCAACTATTCAGGCTTTGTAGACGAGTCCTTTGGTTTGATTTCTCTCTTTGATGATGTTGACAAGTTAGAAAAAGAGGAAAGGCTCCAGACGGCTATTGACTCTATTCGGGAACAATTTGGTTTCACTTCACTCTTAAAAGCCAATGCACTGGAAGAAGCCTCTAGGAGTCTTGCCAGAAGCAAGCTGATTGGGGGACATTCTGCTGGAGGATTAGATGGATTACAATGATTGATCGTTCTTATTTACCCTTTCAATCCGCGCGAGATTATCAAGATCCAGGGATGCAGAAGTGGATGGGCTTTTATCTTTCAGAACACACCAGTTCGCTTAGTGAAGAAAAAAATCGTGTTGATTTTTCGATAGATTTGGACCCAGTTGAGAAGCTACACTTGCTTTCTCAGCTTTATGTTGGCCAACTGAAGGGAAGTTTTGTGGTCAAGGAAAAGAATCAGAAAACCACGATCATCGGTGAGGTGAGAGAATTATCACATCAGACTCTATCTATTAGGACAAACGAGGGATATAGGTTGATAGAGGTTGCAGATATCCTAGAAATTCGGCTGTGGGAGGAGGGAGTGTATGACTAGAAAAGAGCTGTATGAAAACAAACTACAGATGGATTATTTTTCAGATAACTATATTCGTTTCGAAGAGGATTTCCAAAAATATTCTGCCATGAATGTGCCCTTGACTTTCTTGATTGATGACATCCTACGAACTATGGCGATGAATCAGAAGAACTACTTTGTCTTAAACAAGGAAAATACTAAGGATGGGCGGGAGCATCGCTTTTATTTTAGGGTAGTAACGGAAAAAGAGTGTCCTAGAAATAGGACCTATACATATTCAGGAGTCAAGAATAGCAGTCAGTAGTGCCTTGTCTGCTATGAATGTATCATTTTTATAACACTTCATGTTTCATATCATGGGGTGTTTTTCTTTTTAAGTCAAAGCCAATCAAAAAATCTCACTATTCATTAGGCTGAAGGAGACCTAATCATAGTGAGATTGTGAATTATAGTAGATTTTGTATGGTCTCTTCAATTTGTTTAGGGTCTGTTTTTGAAGAGAAGCGTTCAAAGACCTGCCCATCACGACCGATGAGAAACTTAGCGAAATTCCATTCGATTCGTTTTCCTAGTGGGCCAGATTTCTGGTCTTTCAACCAAACATAGAGGGGATCTGCTTCCTTACCGTTGACCTTAATCTTGGCAAAACGTGGGAAGCTGGTTTGATAATGTAGGCTACAGAAGGCGTTGATTTCCTCTGCGCTGCCTGGTGCTTGTCCCATAAACTGGTTGCAAGGGAAGTCTAAAATCTCAAAACCTTGTTCTTGATAGCGATCATAGAGTTCTTGAAGTCCTTGGTACTGGGGCGTTAAACCACATCCAGTAGCAGTATTGACAATCAAGAGAACTTTCCCACGATAGGCATCTAGGGAAATCGTTTGGTTATCTTGGCTCAATACTGAAAAATCGTATAGTGAAGTCATTGCTTGCTTTTCTCCTTCTGTTTGGTATTTTTAGGAGTTTTCTCCTCCTGTAGGGATAGAAATCCGTAGGTCAGGGTTCCAAAAATGCTACCGATAATGAGGCCATACATCAGGAAAGGACCACTTTTATCGAATTGCATGAGCAACTTCACAAAATCTGAAAGGGGCATCTGCTGAACGAAGACTTTATGAAAGATGAGTAAGGTAAAGAGGCCAATCTGAATACCGATAAACACAATCCAGCTTCGGAATTTGATTTGGGCTTTGCTGTAGGTTTTGAGAATGATTTCTGATTTGTCATCCTTTTCAAGATGAAGCTCTTGGACGGCTTTTTGAGCTTTTATACTCATGAACAAAATGAGTCCAAAATAGATGTAGGGCATAACATTTCGAACAATTTCTATAAAGCTTCCGAACAAAATATAGAATAGGAAGAGAATGAAGGAAGAGTAAAAGATTTGGATCATGGAACGGGCGCAAGCCTTGTAGATAACCTCTTGACGGCATTCATCAAAAGGCCCTTGGATATGAAAGAAATTTCGAAGTAAGCGAGTTGTTAAGTCTTCTTTTTTCATGGGTGATTTCTCCTAAATGAACGATGTTATTTTGTTTCTTTTACGAATTGATAGAGATAATAAAGATAAGTAATAGAAGAAAGGATGGCGATAGTTAGCAGTATATAATATTTCCAATTGCTTGAAATGAGCGTCAGCTGTGGTAAGGATAGAAAGGATAGAATCATAAAGCATAGTGCTAGGTTGAGTATGCGCGTTTTTTGGGAATCTATCTTTAGATAAGTCAATCCTTTGTTGAGTGCTGGAACAAAGACTGGAAGGAGGACTATATCGTAGATTGGCAAGTTCCCTGAAACGATGATGAAGGTGAGTAGAGAAGCAAACAAAAGATGATAGGTAAGTAAAGTTACTAGTGATTTCATAGGGCACCTCCTAATCCTCATCTTGATCTTTCTTAGCTTTTTCAATGCGACGGGAGATGAGGAACTGTATACTCGCTCCGAAGAAGATAGAACCGAGAATGCTTGATACACCATTTCTTATAGTGAGGAGAGAATGAAAATAGTCCTGACCTTCACCTATGAGTATACTGAGAAGAGGAGTTATAAAAAACATCCATAGACCAAAGAACAAACCTGCTTTAAGACCTGGGTAGTATAGTTGCTTACTTTCTTTCTCGCTCAGCATATCTGGATCAATAGCTGTAATCCCTGTTTTTTTCATTTGGTAGGTGACATAGCCAGCAGAGATGAGGGCAATCACTAAAATCAGAGGAGGATAGACTAGAGCTACTAGTTGAGGATATTTATAGGCCAGAATGAGCGGAATAAGATTGCCGAAAATCATCAGATAAAAGAGGAAGATAAAGACTTGGTTACCTATACGGTCTGCCTCGCGTCGTTTGTATTCGTCAAGGGGACCAGAAATGCCGTATGTGCGTTTGATGAGTTTTTCAGTGAAGGTTTCTTTTTTCATAAGTTGGCTCCTTTTTTAAAAATCTTCCTCCCAAAAGAGACTGTTGAGGTCAGTTTGGAGGCTGCGGGCGAGATTGAGACAAAGTTCCAGGGTTGGGTTGTACTTGTCGTTTTCAATCATATTGATGGTTTGTCTCGAGACACCGATATCCTTGGCGAGTTCGAGCTGGGAAATGCCCAGTTCCTTGCGAAATTCTTTCACACGATTCATATGTTCTCCTTTCTGATTTGTGTCGTATATATTTGACTATATTATATTCTTCTATAGAGCGAATGTCAAGCATATTTGACATATTTCTTAAAGAAATCTTACTTGTTTTTGACCTATTTGTCTGACTAGTGCAAGCTAGTCGGATTTGTGGTAAAATAGATAAGATATGACAAAAGAATTTCATCATGTAACGGTCTTACTCCACGAAACGGTTGATATGCTAGACGTAAAGCCTGACGGTATCTACGTTGATGCGACTTTGGGTGGAGCGGGCCATAGCGAATATTTATTAAGTAAATTAAGTGAAAAAGGCCATCTCTATGCCTTTGACCAAGACCAGAATGCCATTGATAATGCGCAAAAACGCTTGGCACCCTATATCGAAAAAGGGATGGTAACCTTTATCAAGGATAATTTCCGTCATTTACAGGCACGTTTGCGCGAAGCTGGTGTTCAGGAAATTGATGGAATTTGTTATGACTTGGGAGTGTCTAGTCCTCAATTGGACCAGCGGGAGCGTGGTTTTTCTTATAAAAAGGATGCGCCACTGGACATGCGCATGAATCAGGAATCTAGTCTGACAGCCTATGAAGTGGTGAACCACTATGACTATCATGACTTGGTTCGTATTTTCTTCAAGTATGGCGAGGACAAATTCTCTAAACAGATTGCGCGTAAGATTGAACAAGTACGTGCAGTCAAGCCAATCGAGACAACGACTGAGTTGGCAGAGATTATCAAGTCGGCCAAACCTGCTAAGGAACTCAAGAAGAAGGGGCATCCTGCCAAGCAGATTTTCCAGGCTATTCGAATTGAAGTTAATGATGAACTGGGAGCGGCAGATGAATCTATCCAGCAGGCTATGGACATGTTGGCTCTAGATGGTAGAATTTCAGTGATTACCTTTCATTCCTTGGAAGACCGCTTGACCAAGCAATTGTTCAAGGAAGCTTCAACAGTGGAAGTTCCTAAAGGTTTGCCTTTCATCCCAGATGATCTCAAGCCCAAGATGGAATTGGTATCCCGTAAGCCAATCTTGCCAAGTGTGGAAGAGTTAGAAGCCAATAACCGCTCGCATTCAGCTAAGTTGCGCGTGGCCAGAAAAATTCACAAGTAAGAGGAAAAAATGGTAGATAAAAAAGAAACAACCAGTCAATTCTTGCAGAGTCGTATCAAAAAATTCTCCCGTGTGGAGAAGGCTTTTTATCTTTCCATCGCTTTTACGGCTCTCGTCTTAGCAGTGAGCATTATCTTTATGCAAACACGACTTTTGCAAGTGCAAAGTGATTTGACAAAAATCAATGCGCAGATAGAGGAAAAGAAAACAGAGCTGGACGATGCCAAGCAGGAAGTGAATGAATTGATTCGTTCAGAGCGCTTGAAAGAGATTGCAGATAAAAAAGATTTGAAATTGAATAACGAAAATATCCGAACAGCGGAGTAAGATATGAAATGGACAGAAAAAATAACCCGATTTGCGCTAAAAAATCGTAAATCTCCAGCAGAAAACCGTAGAATAGTCGGCAAGTACATCAGTTTGTTAGCTGTCGTACTTTTCGCTATCTTTTTGGCTAATTTTGCGTATATTATAGCAAAAGGTAATATATTTGGTACTGACTTGGTTAAAGAGGCTAAAAAGGTTCACCAAACAACCCGAACAGTTCCTGCCAAACGTGGGACTATCTATGACCGAAATGGAGTGCCAATCGCTGAAGATGCGACCTCTTATAACGTCTATGCTGTTATTGATAAAAAATACAAGTCAGCAACTGGAAAAATTCTTTATGTAGAGGATTCGCAGTTTAATAAGGTAGCTGAAGTCTTCCATAAGTATTTGGATATGGATGAAGCTTATGTGAAAGAGCAACTAGCTCAACCAAATCTGACCCAAGTTTCCTTTGGAGCAAAAGGAAATGGGATTACCTATGCCAATATGATGGCTATTAAAAAAGACTTGAAAGATGCTAGTGTAGAAGGGATTGACTTCACAACTAGCCCTAACAGAAGCTATCCAAATGGACAATTTGCTTCTAGTTTTATTGGCTTAGCCCAACTCCATGAAAATGAGGATGGCAGTAAGAGTTTGTTAGGAACTTCTGGTTTGGAGAGTTCTTTAAATACCATTCTTGCTGGGACAGACGGTATTATTACCTATGAAAAAGATCGAGTAGGAAATATTGTACCCGGTACAGAACAGGTATCGCAACAAACTGTAGATGGCAAGGATGTTTATACAACATTGTCTAGCCCGCTCCAATCTTTCATGGAAACTCAGATGGATGCCTTTCTACAAAAAGTAAAAGGTAAGTATATGACCGCGACCTTGGTCAGTGCAAAGACCGGTGAAATCCTTGCTACCACTCAACGACCTACCTTTAATGCAGATACTAAAGAAGGAATCACTGAGGACTTTGTTTGGCGTGATATTCTTTATCAAAGTAACTACGAACCAGGATCAACCATGAAGGTCATGACGCTAGCAGCATCTATTGATAATAACACTTTCCCAGGTGGAGAATACTTCAATAGCAGTGAATTAAAAATAGCGGATGCGACGATTCGAGATTGGGACGTTAATGAAGGTTTAACCGGCGGTGGTATGATGACATTTTCTCAAGGGTTTGCTCACTCAAGTAATATTGGGATGACACTTCTTGAGCAGAAAATGGGTGATGCTACGTGGTTGGATTATCTAAACCGCTTTAAATTTGGAGTTCCAACTCGTTTTGGTTTGACAGATGAATATGCAGGCCAACTTCCAGCGGACAATATTGTTAATATTGCTCAGAGTTCATTTGGACAAGGGATTTCAGTAACTCAGACGCAAATGATTCGTGCCTTTACAGCCATTGCCAATGATGGCGTCATGCTAGAGCCTAAATTTATTACGGCCTTGTATGATCCAAATGATCAAACCGTTCGTAAATCTCAAAAAGAAATTGTAGGAAATCCCGTTTCGAAAGATGCAGCTAGCCAAACTCGTACTCACATGGTCTTGGTAGGAACAGATCCTAGATATGGAACTATGTACAATCATAGTACAGGAAAAGCAACTGTCAATGTTCCAGGTCAAAATGTAGCCCTCAAGTCTGGTACAGCCCAAATCGCTGACGAGAAAAATGGAGGCTACTTGGTTGGTTCTACCAACTACATTTTCTCGGTTGTGGCTATGAACCCTGCTGAAAATCCTGATTTTATCTTGTATGTAACGGTTCAACAGCCTGAACATTATTCAGGTATCCAGTTGGGAGAATTTGCCAACCCAATTCTTGAAAGAGCTTCAGCTATGAAAGAATCTCTCAATCTTCAATCTCCTGCTAAGAATTTAGATCAAGTGACGACAGAGTCTTCTTATGCAATGCCTAGCATCAAGGATATTTCACCTGGTGATTTGGCGGAAGCCTTACGCCGAAATATTGTGCAACCAATCGTTGTAGGTACTGGAACAAAGATTAAAGAATCATCTGTAGAAGAAGGGACCAATCTTGCACCAAACCAACAAGTTATCCTTTTATCGGATAAGGTAGAAGAAATTCCAGACATGTATGGCTGGAAAAAAGAGACTGCTGAGGCCTTTGCTAAATGGTTGGATATCGAGCTGGAATTTGAAGGTTCAGGTTCCGTCGTTCAGAAGCAGGATGTTCGGACTAATACAGCTATCAAAAACATTAAAAAAATTAAATTAACTTTAGGAGACTAATATGTTTATTTCTATCAGTGCTGGAATTGTGACATTTTTACTAACTTTAGTAGGAATTCCGGCCTTTATCCAATTTTATAGAAAGGCGCAAATTACAGGCCAGCAGATGCATGAGGATGTCAAACAGCACCAGGCAAAAGCTGGGACTCCTACAATGGGAGGTTTGGTTTTCTTAATTGCTTCTGTTTTAGTTGCTTTCTTTTTCGCCCTATTTAGTAATCAACTCAGCAATAATGTTGGTATGATTTTATTTATCTTGGTTCTCTATGGTTTAATCGGATTTTTAGATGACTTCCTCAAGGTCTTCCGTAAAATCAATGAGGGCCTTAATCCCAAACAGAAATTGGCTCTTCAGCTTCTAGGTGGTGTCATTTTCTACCTTTTCTATGAGCGTGGTGGCGATATGCTTTCTGTCTTTGGCTACCAAGTGCATCTAGGGATTTTCTATATTGTCTTCGCTCTTTTCTGGCTAGTCGGTTTTTCAAACGCAGTAAACTTGACAGACGGTATTGACGGTTTAGCTAGCATTTCCGTTGTGATTAGTTTGTCTGCCTATGGAGTTATTGCCTATGTGCAAGGTCAGATGGATATCCTTCTAGTGATTCTTGCCATGATTGGTGGTTTGCTTGGTTTCTTTGTCTTTAACCATAAGCCTGCTAAGGTCTTTATGGGAGATGTGGGAAGTTTGGCTCTCGGTGGAATGCTGGCAGCTATTTCAATGGCTCTCCACCAAGAATGGACTCTCTTGATTATCGGAATTATTTATGTCTTTGAAACAACTTCGGTCATGATGCAAGTCGGCTATTTCAAAATGACTGGTGGAAAACGTATTTTCCGTATGACGCCTGTGCATCACCATTTTGAACTTGGAGGATTGTCTGGTAAAGGAAATCCTTGGAGCGAGTGGAAGGTTGACTTCTTCTTTTGGGGAGTGGGGCTTCTAGCAAGTCTCCTGACCCTAGCAATTTTGTATTTGATGTAAGAATGGCACCCTGATGTTTCAGGGTGTTTTTGCTTTTTAAAAAATATTGGTCAATTAAAGTCAAATTCCTTGACCTTTTTTGACCAATGTAGTATATTATGAACGTAAGGTAAATGAAAGCCTTACTAGAACACTTATTTAAAGTAAAATAGAAAGAGGTGGGGTCTATGTTTAATCTAGAAATCTTTAGAAGTAAAGATAGTCTACTCCTGCTTGAAAAAGAAAAACCAGAAATAGTACGTAGAGTAGCGATTTAGCTAGTCTAAATTTTTTAAAGAAAAAGTCAAAGATAGTCAATATCAGTAATAATAAATAACAAAAAGAGGTAAAGAATATGAACAACAACTTTAATAATTTTAACAACATGGATGATTTATTTAACCAATTGATGGGTGGTATGCGTGGATATAGTTCAGAAAACCGTCGTTACTTGATTAACGGCCGTGAAGTAACGCCTGAAGAGTTCGCTCACTATCGTGCAACTGGTCAATTGCCAGGAAATGCAGAAGCTGATGGACAAATGAAACAACAGTCTTCAGGTATGAAACAAGACGGTGTCCTTGCAAAACTAGGTCGAAACTTGACTGCAGAAGCACGTGAAGGTAAGTTAGATCCGGTTATTGGACGTAATAAAGAAATCCAAGAAACTTCTGAAATTCTTTCTCGTCGCACAAAGAATAATCCAGTTCTCGTCGGTGATGCTGGTGTTGGTAAAACTGCAGTAGTAGAAGGATTGGCCCAAGCTATCGTGAACGGCGACGTTCCTGCAGCAATCAAGAACAAAGAGATCATTTCTATTGATATTTCTGGACTTGAAGCTGGTACTCAATACCGTGGTAGCTTTGAAGAAAACATTCAAAACTTGGTAAACGAAGTCAAAGAAGCTGGAAATATTATCCTTTTCTTCGACGAAATTCACCAAATTCTTGGGGCTGGTAGCACAGGTGATGGTCAAGGGTCTAAAGGTCTTGCTGATATCTTGAAATCAGCTCTTTCACGTGGAGAATTGACAGTGATTGGCGCAACTACTCAAGATGAATACCGTAATACTATCTTGAAAAATGCAGCCCTTGCTCGTCGTTTCAACGAAGTGAAGGTTAATGCTCCTTCAGCAGAGGATACTTTTAAAATCCTTCAAGGAATTCGTGATCTCTATCAACAACACCACAATGTTATTTTGCCAGATGAAGTCTTAAAAGCTGCCGTTGATTATTCTGTTCAGTATATTCCTCAACGTAGCTTGCCAGATAAGGCTATCGACCTTGTCGATGTAACGGCAGCTCACTTGGCAGCTCAGCATCCAGTAACAGATGTTCATGCTGTTGAACGTGAAATTGAGGCAGAAAAAGACAAGCAAGAAAAAGCAGTTGAGGCAGAAGATTTTGAAGCAGCTCTAAACTATAAAACACGCATTGCAGAATTGGAAAAGAAAATCGAAAACCATACAGAAGATATGAAAGTGACTGCAAGTGTCAACGATGTGGCTGAATCTGTAGAACGAATGACCGGTATTCCAGTATCTCAAATGGGGGCTACGGACATCGAACGTTTGAAAGATATGGGTCATCGTTTGCAGACGAAAGTTATTGGTCAAGATAAGGCCGTTGAAGCAGTAGCAAAAGCTATCCGTCGTAACCGTGCTGGTTTTGATGAAGGTAACCGTCCAATCGGTAGCTTCCTCTTTGTAGGTCCTACTGGTGTTGGTAAGACTGAGTTGGCTAAACAATTGGCTCTAGATATGTTCGGAACGAAAGATGCTATCATCCGTTTGGACATGTCAGAATACAGCGACCGCACAGCCGTATCTAAATTGATTGGTACAACTGCAGGTTATGTTGGTTACGATGACAACAACAATACCTTGACAGAACGCGTCCGTCGCAATCCATACTCAATCGTCCTTCTCGACGAAATTGAAAAGGCTGACCCTCAAGTCATCACCCTTCTCCTTCAAGTTTTGGATGATGGTCGTTTGACAGATGGTCAAGGAAATACAGTAAACTTCAAGAACACTGTCATTATTGCGACCTCAAATGCTGGATTTGGCTATGAAGCCAACTTGACAGAAGATGCGGACAAACCAGAATTGATGGATCGTTTGAAACCTTACTTCCGTCCAGAATTCCTTAACCGTTTCAATGCTGTCATCGAATTCTCACACTTGAGCAAAGAAGATCTTTCTAAGATTGTAGACCTTATGTTGGTTGAAGTTAACAAGACGCTTTCTAAGAAAGACATTGACTTGGCAGTGAGCGAAGCTGCTAAAGAATACATGACTGAGGAAGGCTACGATGAAGTCATGGGTGTTCGTCCACTCCGTCGTGTGGTTGAACAACAAATCCGTGACAAAGTCACAGATTTCCACTTGGATAACCTTGATGCTAAACACCTAGAAGCTGATATGGAAGATGGTGTTTTGGTCATTCGTGAAAAAGCCTAAGACAGAATTTTGAGCATAAAAAAGAAGGAGCCAGCTGAAAAACTGGTTCCTTTTTTGTGTTTAGATGACATGGCGTTCAAAGGCATCATCTGAAATCCCTTGTTCCAAGATGAGCTTTGCCCATTCTTTAGCAGAAAAGAGGCTGTGATCCTTGTAGTTTCCGCAAGATTCGATGGTTGTTCCAGGGACATCTTCCCAAGTGGTAGTTTCAGCGATTTCTTTCAGCGAATCCTTGATAACTGCTGCAATCTCAGCGCTAGTATGACGTCCCCACATAATCATGTGGAAGCCTGTACGGCACCCAAATGGTGAACAGTCAATCATGCCGTCAATGCGGGTACGGATGAGTTTTGCCAAGAGGTGCTCGATAGTGTGAAGGCCAGCAGTAGGGATAGAGTCTTCATTGGGTTGCACTAAACGAATATCGTAATTGGAGATGATGTCTCCCTTTGGCCCTGTTTCTTCCCCAATCAAGCGAACATAGGGTGCTTTGACAATGGTGTGGTCAAGTTCAAAACTTTCAACAATAACTTCTTTTGACATGGTAAATCCTTTCAGTTTTCTTCTTTCATTATAACATAAAGCCGGCTCCTGAGACAGAGAGAAAACCTCTCCGAAGGTGGAGAGGTTGAAATCTTTACTTGCGATACAAGCGGTCGTATTGGTAGTAAGGGTCAAAGGTTACATTGATACCCAATTTGCGAAGGACATTCTTGTCTTCATCGGTTAAGATGATGGTTGAGTGGGCTTCGCTTCCTTTGAGGTTGCCAAGTTCTTCCATAGCACGAGCAGCATCAGGATTTTCTGTAGCTGTGATAGCAAGTGCAATCAGGATTTCATTTGAATGAAGGCGTGGATTGCGGCTACCCAGATGATCGATTTTAAGACCTTGGATTGGCTTAACAACTTCAGGTTCGATTAGTTTTACTTCTTTAGCAATGTCAGCTGATTTCTTGATGGCGTTGATAAGAGCAGCGGCTGTAGGGCCAAAGAGTTCTGAGTTCTTACCTGTGACGATTTCCCCATTTGGCAATTCAAGGGCTAGGGCTGGTCCACCAGTTTCTTCTGCTTTTTGACGTGCAACAACAGCAACCTTACGGTCTGCTGGTGTGATACCAAGGTCATTCATAAGCAACTCGATTTTCTTGACAGCAGCTTCGCCAACTTTTTCGGCTTTAAAATCAAGAACAGTTTGATAGTAACGGCGGATGATTTCTTGTTTAGAAGCTTCGACAGCAGCATCGTCATCAGTAATAGCGAAACCAACCATGTTGACACCCATGTCTGTAGGAGAAGCGTATGGAGATTCTCCAAGGATACGTTCTAACATGCGTTTGAGAACTGGGAAAATTTCAATATCACGGTTGTAGTTGACAGTGGTTTCTCCGTAGGTTTGGAGGTGGAAGGGGTCAATCATGTTGACATCATCAAGGTCAGCTGTGGCAGCCTCGTAGGCCAAGTTGACAGGATGATGAAGGGGGAGATTCCAAACTGGGAAGGTTTCAAATTTAGCGTAGCCAGACTTGATGCCATTGATTTGGTCGTGGTACATGTTGGACATGCAAGTTGCCAATTTTCCAGAACCAGGTCCAGGAGCGGTTACGACGATCAAGTTGCGACTGGTTTTGATGTAGTCATTTTTCCCCATACCTTCTGGAGAAATGATGTGATCCATATCCGTCGGATATCCTTTGATTGGATAGTGAAGATAAGAATCAATTCCGTTTTTCTCAAGTTGGTTGCGGAAGGCATCTGCAGCTGGTTGACCAGCGTACTGTGTGATGACAACGGAGCCAACAAAAATTCCTAATTCATTGAATTTGTCAATCAAACGAAGAACTTCTTGGTCATAAGAAATACCCAAGTCACCACGTGCTTTGGAATGCTCGATATTGCTAGCATTAATAGCAATCACAACCTCAACCTGCTCTTTCAATTCTTGTAAGAGCTTGATTTTGTTGTCAGGCTCATAACCAGGAAGGACACGAGCGGCGTGGAAATCTTCTAACATTTTGCCACCAAACTCCAAGTAGAGTTTGCCGTCAAATTGGTTAATACGCTCCAAAATGTGGTCGCGCTGTAGATTCAAATATTGTTCAGAACTAAAAGCTTGTTTTTTCATTTTTTTACCTCTGACCTCTATTATAATAAAAAAATGGAAGTTAGGAAACTATGGAGTTAAAAAAGGAATCAAAAAGATTAGGCAAACGCTTGCATAAAAATCTGAAAAGCGCTATCATAGACTGTAGATTATTAAAATAATGAGGTAAGAAGATGCAAGAAAAATGGTGGCACAATGCCGTAGTCTATCAAGTTTATCCTAAGAGCTTTATGGATAGCAACGGAGATGGAATTGGCGATTTGCCAGGAATTACCAGTAAGTTAGACTATCTAGCCAAGTTAGGAATTACAGCGATTTGGCTTTCTCCAGTTTATGACAGTCCTATGGATGATAATGGCTATGATATTGCTGATTATCAAGCGATTGCGGCTATTTTCGGGACCATGGAGGATATGGACCAACTGATCGCAGAAGCTAAGAAACGTGATATTCGTATCATCATGGACTTGGTGGTCAATCATACCTCAGATGAACATGCTTGGTTTGTCGAGGCCTGTGAAAATCCTAACAGCCCTGAACGTGACTACTATATTTGGCGGGATGAACCCAATGATTTGGATTCTATCTTTAGTGGTTCTGCTTGGGAATACGATGAAAAGTCAGGTCAATACTATCTCCACTTTTTCAGTAAGAAACAGCCTGATCTCAACTGGGAAAATGAAAAACTTCGCCAGAAAATTTATGAGATGATGAACTTCTGGATTGATAAAGGCATTGGCGGTTTCCGTATGGATGTTATCGACATGATTGGGAAAATTCCTGATGAGAAAGTAGTCAATAATGGTCCTATGCTCCACCCTTATCTCAAGGAGATGAATCAGGCGACCTTTGGAGATCAGGATCTCTTGACAGTAGGGGAAACATGGGGAGCAACGCCAGAGATTGCCAAGCTCTACTCGGATCCAAAGGGGCAAGAATTGTCTATGGTCTTCCATTTTGAACATATCGGTCTTCAGTATCAGGAAGGTCAGCCTAAATGGCATTATCAAAAAGAGCTGAATATCGCTAAGTTAAAAGAAATTTTTAACAAATGGCAGACAGAGTTAGGAGTTAAGGATGGCTGGAATTCGCTCTTCTGGAACAATCATGACCTCCCTCGTATTGTCTCAATCTGGGGAAATGATCAAGTATACCGCGAAAAATCTGCCAAAGCCTTTGCAATATTGCTTCATCTCATGAGAGGGACTCCTTATATCTACCAAGGTGAGGAAATTGGGATGACAAATTATCCGTTTGAAACGCTGGAACAAGTAGAAGATATTGAATCCCTCAACTATGCGCGTGAGGCTCTTGAAAAAGGCGTTCCGATGGAAGAAATCATGGACAGTATCCGTGTCATTGGTCGTGACAATGCCCGTACCCCTATGCAATGGGACGAGAGCAAAAACGCTGGTTTCTCAACAGGTCAACCTTGGTTGGCAGTGAATCCAAACTATCAAGCAATCAATGTTCAAGAAGCGCTGGCAAATCCAGAATCTATTTTCTATACTTATCAGAAACTGGTTCAAATCCGTAAGGAGAATAGCTGGCTGATTCGAGCTGACTTTGAACTATTGGAAACAGCTGACAAGGTCTTTGCCTATATCCGTAAAGATGGCGACCGTCGCTTCCTAGTTGTGGCCAACTTGTCCAATGAAGAGCAAGACATGACAGTAGAAGGAACAGTCAAATCTGTCTTGATTGAAAACACCGTGGCTCAAGAAGTTTTTGAAAAACAAATCTTGGCTCCATGGGATGCTTTCTGTGTGGAATTACTATAGACATTTTTTACAGAAAAATTTAAAATTGAAATCGTATAAAAACAAGGGAGGACTGTATGAAAGTCAGAAATCCTTTGTTTTTTTATGACTAAGGTTTATAAATTTTCATTCTAGAAATTCAATTAACTTTACAAATTTCCAATATTTTGGTAAAATAAACATATGTTACAAAAACTAACATGAAGGAGAAAGAAGATGACTACAAAAAAGCGTGTACTTAGTGCAGGCCTGACTTTTGCGGCTGCTTTGCTTTTAGCTGCTTGCGGACAATCAGGTTCAGATACAAAAACTTACTCATCAACCTTTAGTGGAAACCCAACTACATTTAATTATTTATTAGACTACTACGCTGATAATACAGCTATTATTACTAACCTAGTTGATGGTTTGCTTGAAAATGACAATCACGGAAACTTAGTTCCGTCTTTGGCAGAAGACTGGTCTGTTTCAAGCGACGGTCTGACTTATACCTATAAACTGAGAAAAGATGCCAAATGGTTCACGGCTGACGGTGAAGAGTACGCCCCAGTTAAGGCACAGGATTTTGTGACAGGGATAAAGTACGCAGTGGACAATAAATCACAGGCCATTGACTTGATTCAAAATTCGATCAAGGGCTTGAATGATTATATTACAGGAGCGGATTCTGACTTTTCTAAGGTTGGGGTGAAGGCAATCGACGACCAGACTGTTGAGTATACTTTGTCACGCCCAGAACCTTACTGGAACTCAAAAACAACCAACAGTATTCTTTTCCCGGTAAATGAAGAGTTTTTAAACTCAAAAGGGAAAGATTTTGGTACTCTATCTCCAGATAGCATTCTTTACAGTGGACCTTATTTGTTAAAAGATTTCACATCAAAATCATCGATCGAGTATGTGAAAAATCCGCATTACTATGATCATGACAAAGTATCAATTGAACACGTGAAATTGGCTTATTTTGATGGTTCAGACCAAGAATTGACTATCCGTAACTTTGAAAGTGGAGCCTATTCAATCGCTGGGGTTTATCCAAATAGTTCTAACTTTGCTAAGACCAAGGAAAAATATAAGGATAATATCGTTTATAGCTTGCAGGACAAGACTTCTTGGTACTTCAATTTCAACGTTAACCGTAAGGCTTACAACCATACGTCTAAAACGACAGATGAGCAGAAAAAATCAACTGAGACAGCTGTCTTGAACAAGAACTTCCGTCAAGCGGTGAACTTTGCCTTGGATCGTGCAGCTTATTCTGCCCAGTCAAATGGGGAAGAAGCAGCTAGTAAGACCCTTCGTAACACCCTAGTACCTCCTACATTTGTCCAAGTGGGAGACAAGACCTTTGGAGAAGTAGTCGCTTCTAAATTGGTCAACTATGGCACAGAATGGTCAGGTATTAACTTGGCAGATGCTCAGGATGCCTACTTTAACAAAGAAAAAGCCCAAGCAAAATTTGCAGAAGCTAAAAAAGAATTGGCAAGTCAAGGTGTGACTTTCCCTATTCACTTGGATGTAGCCGTTGATCAGACAAGTAAAAATGCTGTGACAGGCATGAACTCTGTTAAGCAGACCCTTGAGTCAGTTTTAGGTGCTGATAATATTGTTATTGATGTTCAGCAACTATCAACGGATGATTTTAATAACGTAGCCTTCTTGGCGCCGACTCCAGCTGATCGAGACTACGATTTGAACTTTGATGGTTGGGTAGGTGATTACCAAGATCCGTCAACTTATCTCAATCCTTTCAATGCAGAGGATGGATTCTACCTCAAGATCTTTGGTCTAGATGCTCAGGAAGATAAATCGAAAATTGCTAGTCTGGGTCTCGATACTTACACCAAGATGCTCAAAGATGCAGATAGTGAAAATAAAGATGTAGCCAAACGCTATGAAAAATATGCTGAAGCACAGGCTTGGATGATTGACAATTCTCTGATCATGTCAGCTATGTCAAGTGGTGGAACAGCTTCTGTGACCAGAGTAACACCATTTACAAGAGGGTATTCATTGGTCGGCATCAAGGGTGATGGCAATAACTACAAGTATATGAAACTGCAAAAAGATACTGTGACAACTAAACAGTATGAAGAAGCGAAGACCAAATGGGAGCAAGAAAGCAAAAAAGCAATCGAAAAAGCCCAAAAAGAAGCAGAAAATCATGTTAAATAATGATGAGCGAGGTTCCGTAAGGAACCTCGTTTTGATATTTATATAGTAAGTTTATTGATGTAATTGTTTGCAAGTGAAAAGTAATGTTTCGGAAAGAAGATGAAAACGCCTTACCTAAGTGGATTTACCCCACAAGTGTATTTTTTTATGATATAATGAAATGAAATAAAATTGATAATAGAGGTATATCGTGAGTAGATCTTCAAAGAGAGCTCGTCAGGGTAAAACAAAGATTATGATTAGTTGGGGGTTGCTAGCTGTCTATGCAGTACTAGCAGTCTTTTTGTTGTTTTTGATTTTCAAGTACAATATGCTAGCCTTCCGATATCTCAATATAGTAGTTACCTTCTTAATTGTGGCCTTAGCCATCTTGTGTTTCTTTTTAATTCGGTCCAGGAAAGTTAAAAATCTGACACTGATTTTATTATTACTGGGTATTTTGATTAATGGTACTTCTCTCTTTGCTGTAGGGCAGTTCATTGGATTTACCAGTCGCCTGAATGCGACATCTAACTACTCAAATTATTCGATGAGTATTGCGGTGTTGGCAGATAGTTCAATTGATAATATCAGTCAGGTAACTAGTGTAACGGGACCGACTGGGACGGATAAGGATAATATCCAACAGTTGATGAATGATCTGAAAGCTAGTCAAAATAAGGAATTGACAGTTGAAGAAAGTAGCTCCTATCTTGCGGCCTATAAGAGCTTGCTAGCCGGTGATACAAAGGCAATCATTCTAAACAGTGTCTTTGAAAATATTATCGAATCAGAATATCCTGACTATGCTTCAAAAATTAAGAAAATCTATACCAAAGAATTGACTAAGACGGTTGAAACTCCAAAAGATGTCAAAGGTGACAGTTTCAATGTTTATATCAGTGGAATTGATACTTACGGTCCCATCAGTTCAGTTTCTCGATCGGATGTCAATATCATTATGACAGTGAATCGCGAAACGAAAAAGATTCTCTTAACAACAACCCCTCGTGATTCCTATGTCCCAATTGCAGATGGTGGGAACAACCAAAAAGATAAGTTGACCCATGCAGGTATTTATGGAGTAGATGCTTCCATTCATACACTGGAAAATCTCTACGGTATTGATTTAAACTACTACGCTCGTTTGAATTTCACATCTTTCTTGAAATTGATTGATCTTCTTGGTGGAGTTGATGTCTATAATGATCAGGATTTCACATCATTACATGGTAAGTTTCATTTCCCTATAGGGAATGTTCATCTTGATTCGGAGCAAGCTCTTGGCTTTGTGCGTGAGCGCTATTCTCTGGCAGATGGAGATCGGGATCGTGGTCGTAACCAGCAAAAGGTCATTGTTGCCATACTGCAAAAATTAACCTCTACAGAAGCTTTGAAAAATTATGACAGTATCATAAAAGGGCTGCAAGATTCGATTCAAACCAATATGCCGCTTGAAACCATGATGAATTTGGTTAATGCCCAACTTGAAAGTGGTGGAACTTATAAGATCAATTCGCAAGATCTTAAAGGGACAGGGCATATGGATTTACCATCCTATGCCATGCCTGATAGTAACCTCTACATGATGGAGATAAGTGATAGCAGTTTAGAGTCAGCCAAGGCTGCAATCAATGATGTGATGGAAGGGAAATAAGAAAAATGATTGATATTCATTCGCATATTGTATTTGGTGTGGATGATGGTCCAAAATCTAAGCAAGAAAGCAAGGCGCTTTTGACAGAAGCTTATAGGCAAGGGGTAAGGACTATTGTATCGACATCGCATAGACGAAAAGGAATGTTTGAAACTCCTGAGGAGACAATAGAAACAAACTTCCAAGAAGTTAAGGAACTAGCCAAGGAAGTGGCTCCAGATTTGACCATTCTCTATGGAGCAGAAATTTATTATACCCATGATGTGCTTGAGAAGTTAGAAAAACAGGTGATTCCAAGTCTTAATGGGACACGCTATGCTCTCATTGAGTTTAGTATGGCGACTCCTTATCGGGAAATCCATACTGCTTTGAGCAATGTTCTCATGCTTGGGGTAACGCCTGTAGTTGCCCACATTGAACGTTATCATGAATTAGAAAATAACGAAAAACGGGTAAAAGAGTTGATTGATATGGGTTGCTACACTCAAATCAATAGTTCAAGTATTTTAAAACCAAAGTTATTTGGGGATAAATATAAATTTATGAAGAAACGAGCTCGCTATTTTCTAGAGCGTGACTTGGTACATTTTGTTGCTAGTGATATGCACAATTTAGACCAAAGACCGCCTTACATGAAAGAAGCTTATGAGATCGTCTCAAAACAATACGGTGAAAGAAAGGCGAGAGAATTATTTATCGAAAATCCTCGCTTTATCTTGGCAGATCAAATTATTTAGGAGTTGACATGAAAGAAAATAAAGAAATCGGAATTGATGTTGTTCAATTATTTAAAATCCTTTGGAAGAAGAAACTCGCTATCATACTAACTGCGGTTGTGACAGCGTTACTTGCATTTGGCTTGAGTAGTTTTGTGTTGAAACCGGAATATGCTAGTACAACACGAATCTATGTTGTTAGTCGCAATCAATCTGAAAATACAGGGTTGACGAATCAGGATTTGCAGGCAGGTACCTATCTTGTAAAAGACTATAAGGAAATTATCCTTTCGCAAGATGTACTGGAAAAAGTTATTTCAAATCTAAAATTAGAGAAAACAGTTAAAGAACTAACTAAGAAAATTCAGGTGACAGTACCGGTAGATACTCGTATCGTATCGATCGTTGTTAAGGATGATCAACCAGAAGAAGCAAGTCGTATCGCAAATGCTCTTCGTGAAGTGGCAGCTGAAAAAATCATTAAGGTAACTCGTGTATCTGATGTAACAACATTAGAGGAAGCTAGACCAGCAATAACACCATCTTCACCTAATATTCGTCGAAATACTGCGCTTGCTTTCCTAGTAGGTGGAGCAGTGATGGTTGTTGCAGTCGTATTGCTTGAATTATTGGACGATCGTGTCAAACGACCAGAAGATGTCGAAGAAGTCATGCAGGTTGCACTTTTAGGAATTGTTCCAGATTTGGATAAGTTAAAGTAAGGGAGAAAATATGCCAACATTAGAAATCTCAAAAAAGCGTTTAGATTTTGCTAAAAAAGCTGAAGAACACTATAATGCTTTGCGTACCAATATTCAATTGAGTGGTGATAATTTGAAAGTTCTTGCTATTTCATCTGTCAAACCTGGTGAAGGGAAATCTACAACGTCAACTAATATAGCCTGGGCTTTCGCGCGTGCAGGCTATAAAACATTGATAGTTGATGCGGATATCCGTAATTCAGTTATGTCTGGTGTTTTCAAGTCAAGGGAAAAAATTACTGGGTTAACTGACTTCTTAGCTGGAACTACTGATCTTTCAAATGGTCTCTGTGATACCAATATTGATAACCTATTTGTTATTCAGGCAGGACCGATATCACCTAACCCAACAGCCCTCCTGCAGAGTGAAAATTTCCACACCATGATTGATACCCTGCGCAAGTATTTTGACTATGTCATTGTAGATACTACACCGATTGGGATGGTTATTGACGCTGCTATCATTACACAAAAATGTGACGCTTCTATCTTAGTAACTGCGGCTGGAGAGACAAAACGTCGTGATGTCTTAAAGGCGAAGGAACAGTTAGAACAAACAGGAACTCCTTTTTTAGGTGTAGTTCTAAATAAATTTAACACCGAAGTTGAAAAATATGGAGCTTATGGTGGTTATGGAGCCTATGGAGCCTATGGTTCCTACGGAAATTATGGGAAAAAGAAGTAGGTAGAGTTACCTAGGAGGTAGTTTTGAGAGAAGTATCAAATATTCGAAAATTAGAGATTCTCATAATACAACTGTTTCCAATTTATCTGATACCTTTTGTATTGAATATCCATGAACATATACTATTTCTAATGGTTGTTCATGTCATTTCTTACTATGTCAGTGATTATAGTAAGAATTTCAAATATCGGAGTATAGCAGAAGAACTGATACAGACAATAAAGTACGAATTGGTCTATCTGTTATTAGCTATTGTTGTTTTTCCATTGTTAGCACCCGACTTACCTGATTTAAGCATCTACAATTTATTGTGGATTATAGGGGTAAATACGCTTTTTATCCTAGTACTTAATTTCTTCACTCGTAAGGTTTGGAAGTTCTTTTCTCGCAAAAAAAAATATACTCAACGTATCTTGCTAGTAACTACGCGTGCACGAGTTGGTAGAGTACTAAATCAACTTTCTACTTATGAGTATGGCTATGTTTCATCTGTTTGTATTGTAGATGATGAGCCTTTTGAAGCTTCTAATTTTACAGTCGTTACGTTGGATAATCTAGTAACCTATGCTACGAGATCAGTAGTAGATCAAGTGGTGATTAATCTCCCAAGTGAAAATTTTTTAATTGCAGATTTTGTTTCTCAATTTGAAACAATGGGCTTACCAGTAGCTGTCAATATAGCGGCTTTAGAATTTGTAACCAATAGTGAAAAAGCGATTCAACGTTTTGGGAATTCTAGTGTGGTTAATTTTTCAACAACCTTTTATCGTTCTAGTGATGTTGCTTTAAAACGAATGATGGATATAATCGGATCCTTATTTGGTTTAGTGATTTGTGGTATAGTGTCTATTTTTCTTGTTCCTCTGATAAAAAGAGATGGAGGTCCTGCTATTTTTGCCCAAGATAGGGTTGGTAGAAATGGACGAGTATTTAAATTTTACAAATTCCGCTCCATGAGAGTAGATGCGGAGGAAATCAAGAAAGACTTGATGAGTCAGAACCAGATGCAGGGTGGAATGTTTAAAATTGAAAATGATCCACGTGTGACAAAGATTGGGCACTTTATTAGAAAGACGAGTTTAGATGAACTGCCACAATTTTGGAATGTTTTAAAAGGCGATATGAGTTTAGTTGGTACTAGACCACCAACCTTAGATGAATACATGAAGTATACACCCGAACAAAAACGTCGTCTCAGTTTTAAACCTGGAATCACAGGCCTTTGGCAGATTAGCGGTAGAAGTAATATTACAAACTTCGATGATGTAGTAAAATTAGACGTTACTTATTTAGATGGCTGGACAATTTGGAAAGATATAGAAATTCTAATAAAAACAGTTAAGGTTGTATTGATAAAAGATGGAGCGAAGTAATTTTTGTTTTATTATAAAATAAAGTAGGAGTGATATGAGAAAAGCAGTTTATATCATTGGTTCAAAAGGAATTCCTGCCAAATATGGAGGGTTTGAAACCTTTGTTGAAAAATTAACCGAATACCAAAAAGACAGCAACATACAATATTATGTTGCTTGTATGCGTGAAAATTCAGCCAAGTCTGGTATCACGGAAGACCGGTTTGAGCATAATGGAGCCATTTGTTTCAATGTTGATGTGCCTAATATCGGACCAGCCCGCGCCATCGCTTACGATATTGCAGCAGTCAACAAGGCTATTGAAATGGCTAAGGAAAACAAGGACGAAGCTCCCATTTTTTACATTCTAGCTTGTCGTATTGGTCCTTTTATTTCAAGAATTAAGAGAAAAATTCGAGCTATTGGGGGCACCTTGCTTGTGAATCCAGATGGCCATGAATGGTTGCGAGCAAAGTGGAGCCTGCCAGTTCGTAAGTACTGGAAATTTTCAGAGCAACTCATGGTCAAGCATGCTGATTTACTGGTATGTGATAGCAAAAATATCGAAAAATATATCAAAGAGGATTATAAACAGTATCAACCAGAGACCACCTATATTGCCTATGGTACTGATACTGCTCCTTCAAACCTGAAAGCAGAAGATACAAAGGTTCGGAACTGGTATCAGGAAAAAGGAATTAACGAAAATGGTTATTATCTAGTGGTGGGACGATTCGTCCCTGAAAACAACTACGAAACCATGATTCGTGAATTTATCAAGTCCAAGTCCAAGAAGGACTTTGTCCTCATCACAAATGTAGAGCAGAATAAATTTTACGATCAATTGTTACAGGATACTGGTTTTGACAAAGATACTAGGGTCAAATTTGTTGGTACAGTCTATGACCAAGAGTTGCTCAAGTACATTCGTGAAAATGCTTTTGCCTATTTCCATGGGCATGAGGTTGGGGGGACAAACCCTTCTCTACTAGAAGCTCTAGCATCAACAAAACTGAATTTGTTGCTAGATGTTGGTTTTAACCGAGAAGTTGGGGAGCAAAGTGCGATTTATTGGAAAAAAGATGAGCTTTCACAAGTAATCGAGAAAGTTGAACAATTCGATGCAAAAATGATTGATGAGTTAGATAGACAATCAAATCAGAGAATTGCGGATGCTTTCACTTGGAAAAAGATTGTTACAGACTACGAGAAATTATTTAAAGGTTAGAAATGCAGAAAATTTTATATCTCCACGCTGGTGCCGAAATGTATGGCGCTGACAAGGTTTTGTTGGAGCTTATTAAAGGTTTGAATAAAGACGAATTTGAAGTACACATTATTTTACCCAATGATGGTGTCTTAGTTGGTGCATTGGAGAGTGTTGGTGCTAAAGTTAGAGTTATCGATTATCCAATCTTGCGTCGTAAATATTTTAATCCTAAGGGAATTCTTGAGTATTTTGGCTCTTATAATCGTTATTCAAAGCAAATTGCTAAATATGCTAAGGATAATGACATTACTCTTATTCACAACAATACGACTGCGGTACTTGAGGGTATTTATCTCAAACGTAAGTTGAAATTACCTTTGATTTGGCATGTGCATGAAATTATTGTTAAACCAAAAGCAATCTCTGATTTTATCAACTTTTTGATGGGGCGTTATGCGGATACGATTGTGACAGTTTCAAATGCTGTTGCCAACCACGTCAAGCAGTCTCGCTTTGTAAAAAATGACCAAGTTCAAGTCATATATAATGGTGTTGATAATGCCGTCTATCATGAAATGGATGCTAGTGCAGTTCGTGACCAGTTTGGTATTGCACAGGATGCTTTGGTTATCGGAATGGTTGGTCGAGTGAATGCATGGAAAGGTCAAGGCGACTTCTTAGAAGCCGTGACTCCAATCTTAAAAGCTAATCCAAAAGCAGTAGCCTTTCTGGCAGGGAGTGCTTTTGAAGGTGAAGAATGGCGAGTTGATGAGCTAGAGAAGGTTATATCAGACTCACCAGTAGCTGGACAAATCAAACGTATCGATTATTATAGCAAGACAACAGAGCTCTATAATATGTTTGATATCTTTGTCTTGCCAAGTACCAATCCAGATCCTCTACCAACTGTGGTTCTCGAATCAATGGCTTGTGGCAAACCTGTAGTCGGCTACCGTCATGGTGGTGTCTGTGAAATGGTTAAGGAAGATGAAAACGGTCTTCTTGCCACACCAAATCAGCCTGCAGAGTTGTCTAAAACTATTCAAGAATTGGCTGATAACACCGAGAAGAGAGAGCAATTTGGCAAGGCTTCTGTCAAACGCCAAAAAGAACTCTTTTCATTACAAAGTTATATTCGTAATTTCTCAGAGTTATATAAGAAGTACTAATATGAACAGCGAAACACTAAAAAATAAATTAAAACCTATCGTTTATCCAATTATTAATTTTATTCCTAGACGAAGGCTCAAGAATAAAAATTTCACTATCATTAGTGATAATTGTTGGGCTGGGAAAGTTTATCAGGAGTTGGGCTTGCCTTATCAAACACCATTTGTAGGGATGTTTCTCTTTTCGCCTGATTACATCAAAATGCTCAAGAATTTAAAACACTATTTGAGTGGAGACATCCCCTTGAAATTTGTTAAGGAATCAAAATATATCAAAGACTTTGATAATGCTTATCCACTTGCACTTCTTGATGATATTGAACTTCATTTTTTGCATTATGCAGATGAAGAAGAAGCTACTCAAAAATGGAATCGCCGTTTAAAGAGAATGCATTGGGATAATCTATATTTCAAGTTCAATGATAATGATGCCTGTACCTATGAGTTGATGAAAGAGTTTGAAGAGCTTCCATACAAGAGTAAGGTGATTTTCTCTTCGAAGAATTATAGTGACCTACCTTCGTTGGTCCACTTTAAATCAGCTGAGAAGCAAGGCCATGTGGGTATCGATTTAAAAACTTACCACCGCTATTTTAATGCTGTTACTTGGTTGAATAAGGGTGGGGAGGATTTAACTAAATGAAAAAGATAAGACTAATTATTCCATATTTCGGAAAACTTCCAAAGTTTTTCCCTTATTTTTTGTTGACTGCCAAACGTAATCAAAAGATTGATTTCTTAATTTATACGGATCAAAAGGTTGACCAATTTGAAATTTTAAATGCTAAAAATATAGAATTTGTAACTCTTTCTTTTGATGAGTTAAGAGAAAAAGTCCAGTCTAAGTTTGATTTTAAAATTTCTCTCAAAACACCTTACAAATTATGTGACTATAGGGTTGCTTACGGGCTTATTTTTGAAAAAGAATTAAAAGAGTATGATTACTGGGGATTTTGTGATACAGATGTCTTACTTGGTGATATTTATCAATTTCTGGAAAAGCATAGCTTTTTTGAGAATGATTATGCTCGATATGGTCTTTTTGGTCACCTCCAAATATTTAAAAATTCACAAGACGTTAATCATGTATTCATGTCTGGTAGAGGTTTAAACTATCGATTAGATTATCATAATGTCTTCACTAATGAGCAAACTTTTATTTTTGATGAGGCAGATGGTATCCAAAAGATTTTTGAAAAAAATAATTTCAAACAACTGCAAGATAAATTCTTTCATGATATCGATATTAGTCATTTCTCATTTCGAGAATATGGTGAAAATGAACCTAAACGCTATTATTTTTGGTCAGAAAAGAATGGACTTGAAAGTATTGAAATTAAAGACAATAAGCTAGTCGTTAAACATCCATTATATGCACATTTCCAAAAAAGGACGATTGAATGTCCAGAGTTTGAGGTTGTCGATTCATTTTATGTTATACCTAACCGACTAGTCGTTGGAGATAAAATTTCTATACAAGAGATTGAAAAAGTAACAAATAATAGATTTTATTGGGAATATGTTAAGTCAACATTTTTAAAGAAGTTTAAGAGAGAAAAGTGGACATTAGGTTTTATTCGACATAAGTTAAGGATGAAGAGTAAATGAATAATATAGATTTGAGCATTATTGTTCCAGTATATAATGTTGAAGATTATTTAAGAAGGGGTCTAGATTCAATACTTTTGCAACCATCATCAATCACATATGAAATTCTGCTAATTAATGATGGTTCAAGTGATAAAAGTGGTGCGATTTGTGATGAGTACCAAAGTAATTTTTCAAATGTTTTTGTTAGTCACATCGAAAATAACGGAGTGGCAGAAGCTAGGAATTTAGGTATTTCTTTATCGAAGGGAAATTATTTATATTTTATGGATCCGGATGATTTTTTGTCAGATAATTTCTTTGAGAAGATTTCTTCTAATTTAAAACAAAAATGGGATGTTCTTAGTTTTGGCTACAATGAAATTAAAGAAAATAGGAATACTGTATTGTCTTGTCGCCCTCATTTTTATACACATTGTGGTCTTCTTGGAAAGAATGAATTTAGAAATGAATTTATAGAATTATTCAAAACTGATATGATGTATAATGTTTGGTCGAGAATCTATAACAAGACATTTATTTTAAAGCATGATATTAGGTTTCCTAATAAACAAATAGGAGAAGATACTTTATTCAATTTTCAAGTTTATCGACATTTAAATACTATTTTATTTATTGATTCGATACTCTATAATTATATTGCTGGTAGAAGTGGTTCAGCATTGACCAGTTTTCATCCTAGGAGAATTGAAATTCAATTAGATGAACTTCAAGAATTGCAAAAATTACTAAAACAATTCCAAATTGAAGATGAAACACTAATTCAAGAAATTAAGACTAAAATAGTTGTCAGTGCAGCTTTTCAAATTTCAAATTTAAAGTTGAGAAGACAAAAAAAAATAGAATTATTACAATCTTTAGTTGATAATGAGGCATTTGAAAGTATTTTTTTGAATAATGGAGAGCAAATTATTGGATCTTATAAGGAGTTGTTGAGACAAAGAAACTTTTCTTTATTTCTTCGGAGATTGAGCATTGATCTTCTCACCAGAAAAAAATTTCAGATCGTTATATTTATTGAAAAAATGAAAATGAATCCAATCTTACGCAAGATTGCTTTTAAATAATTCTGGCTATAAGCATTAACAGTAAAAAGGATATTATGTTAAAAATTAAATTTGAGAACCTTTTGGTTATTTTTGTACTGACCATAATTACTGGATATGATACTATTATGACTACAATGTTGAATAGGTCACTACCTAATATTCCTGTGGTTTTATTAATATGTGTAGTTTTATTATTGATTTTTAGATTTTTATTTATAAAAAAATTTAGTTCATTTTATATTGTATCGAGTATCTTGTTGATACTGACAAGTATTATAGTATTTTTACGTACAGGTGGGACCAATTTTCTTCTTTATTCATTGTTGATTATACTATTGTACCAAGTAGATGTTGATGTAGTTTTGAAAACATATGTGGGTGTATCAGGTACAATTGTTTTGTTAATCTTTCTACTTTCAATTTTAGGAGTAGTATCTAATTTACAATTTGCTCAAATCCGCTCCTCTAGTTTAGTAGTTAGAAATTCATTTGGATTTATTTATCCAACTGATTTTGCTTCTCACTGTTTTTATCTATTTATTGCTTGGGGTTACTTACTTAGAGAAAAATATATATTTTTGAGAACGATTGTAGGATTATCTTTAGCATTTTTTATACTAAAATTTTGTGATGCGCGACTAAATGTATTATCTATACTTGCTGCAACTTTGATTTTCATAATCATGTATTACACTAAAGAAAGAAAATATAGAGTATACAGTATAATGCCATATTTTGCTCTTATTTTTTCTGCTTTCATGTTTTATGTTTCCTACTTTTTCACATGGTCTTCTTCGTTCTATGTGAATTTAAATAATCTGTTTAGTATGAGATTGTTTTTAGGTAAAAATGCACTGAATACATATGGTTTACCTTTATTTGGTAAAGCTGGAGTAAAGTTTATTGGCTATGGTGGGACCACCGAGTCGGTTCACAGTTATAACTATGTGGATTCATCTTATATCCAAATGTTATTTTATTATGGATTAATTCCTGTTGTATTGCTAGTATTGATTTATGTGTTTGCTTCAAAAAAAATTCATAATCAAAAAAAATATTTATTTCTATCCCTGTTATCTCTTATTACAATTAACTGTATGATTGAAGCTTTCTGGATAAGACCAGGATACAATATTTTTATGTTTACTATTTTTGCTAATTTGTATGATGTTCAAAATAAGGAAATAAGAGAATTGTAAAACTATGAAAGTTCTAAAAAATTATGCTTATAATCTTTCTTATCAGCTATTACTCATAATACTGCCTATCATCACAACTCCATACGTTACGAGAGTATTTTCTTCAGATGATTTAGGAACCTATAGCTTCTTCAATTCCATTGTTGCCTATTTTGTTTTGTTAGCTGCTTTAGGAGTAGCCAACTATGGGACAAAGGAGATTTCTGGTAATCGAACAATAATTCGTAAGAATTTTTGGGGAATTTATACTTTACAGCTAGGGGCAGCTATTTGTTCTTTTGTACTGTATGTTTTGTTATGCCTGACTTTACCTGCTATGAAAAATCCTGTGGCCTATATTCTAGGTTTTAGTTTGCTTTCTAAAGCTCTAGATATTTCTTGGTTATTTCAAGGTTTAGAGGATTTTCGAAAGATTACAGTAAGAAATATTACTGTGAAATTAGCTGGTGTTATTTCTATCTTTCTATTCATAAGATCAGCAAACGACCTATATTTATATGTTTTTTTTCTGACGACTTTTGAATTGTTGGGACAATTAAGTATGTGGATACCAGCAAGAGAGTTTATTGGTAAACCATACTTTGATTTAATGTATGCTAAAAGGCATTTGAAGCCAGTCATCTTATTGTTCTTACCTCAGATTGCTATATCGCTTTATGTAACATTAGATAGCACTATGCTTGGAGCTCTTGCTTCAACAAGAGATGTAGGTATTTATGACCAAGCTTTGAAACTTATTAATATTTTATTAACTCTAGTAACTTCATTGGGTAGTGTTATGTTACCACGAGTTTCAAATCTTTTATCCTCAGGAGATCATAAAGCAGTTAACAAGATGCATGAGATGTCATTTCTGATTTATAATTTGGTAATTTTCCCTATTATGGCAGGGATGTTAATCGTAAATGATGATTTTGTAAATTTTTTCCTGGGGCAAGATTTTCAAGAGGCACGTTATGCGATAGCAATTATGATTTTTAGAATGTTCTTTATTGGTTGGACCAATATCATGGGTATTCAAATCTTAATACCTCATAATAAGAATAAAGAGTTTATGCTGTCAACAACAATTCCTGCTATTGTTAGTGTGGGATTAAATTTTCTCTTGCTTCCAAAATTGGGCTATATAGGTGCTGCAATTGTGTCTGTCTTGACAGAGGCACTGGTCTGGGCAATACAGTTATTCTTTACTCGTTCTTATCTAAGAGATGTTCCGATTATAAAATCTATGATCAAAATTATGATTTCATCAGGATTGATGTATGGAATTCTATTTTTGCTAAAAGACTTATTTAGTTTACCGTCTATGTTAAATGTAGGACTTTCTACTATTTTGGGGACAATAATTTATATCAGTTTGATTTTGATTTTTAAGGTTATAAATTTACGAGATATACAACAACAATTATTCAGAAATAAAGGAGTGTAATATGTACGATTATCTAATCGTTGGTGCTGGTTTGTCTGGAGCAATTTTTGCTTATGAAGCAACCAAGCGTGGAAAAAAAGTAAAAGTTATTGATAAACGTGATCACATTGGAGGGAATATCTACTGTGAGAACGTAGAAGGTGTTAATGTTCATAAATATGGTGCACATATCTTCCATACTTCTAACAAGAAAGTCTGGGATTATGTTAATCAATTTGCTGAATTTAACAACTACATCAATTCGCCTGTAGCTAATTATAAGGGTAGCCTTTATAATCTACCTTTCAATATGAATACTTTCTATGCCATGTGGGGGACAAAAACTCCTCAAGAAGTCAAAGTTAAGATTGCTGAGCAAACGGCTCATATGAAGGACGTTGAACCTAAAAACTTGGAAGAGCAAGCTATTAAGTTGATCGGTCCAGATATTTATGAAAAGTTGATCAAAGGCTATACTGAAAAGCAATGGGGACGTTCTACGACTGACCTTCCACCGTTTATCATCAAACGTCTACCAGTTCGTTTAACCTTTGATAATAATTATTTTAACGATCGTTACCAAGGGATTCCAATTGGTGGCTATAATGTCATCATCGAAAATATGCTGAAGGATGTAGAAGTAGAACTTGGTATTGACTTTTTTGCCAATCGTCAGGAATTAGAAGCTTCTGCTGAAAAAGTTGTCTTTACAGGGATGATTGACCAATACTTCGATTACAAACATGGTGAATTAGAATATCGTAGTCTTCGTTTTGAGCATGAAGTTCTGGATGAAGAAAACTATCAAGGAAATGCAGTTGTCAACTATACAGAACGTGAAATTCCTTATACTCGCATTATTGAGCATAAACATTTTGAGTACGGTACACAAGATAAAACGGTTATTACTCGTGAATACCCAGCTGATTGGAAACGTGGAGATGAGCCTTATTATCCGATCAATGATGAGAGAAACAATGCTATGTTTGCTAAATATCAAGAAGAAGCAGCACAGAATGATAAGGTAATTTTCTGTGGACGTTTGGCCGATTATAAATACTACGACATGCATGTGGTCATTGAACGTGCCTTGAATGTTGTAGAAGAAGAGTTTTCACAATGACACAAGAAAAGATTGATATCGTTGTTCTCTGGGTAGATGGAAGTGATCCTAACTTTATTAAGGAAAAACAAAGAGTAACTAGTCAAAAGGAATCGTTAAATGTAGACGCAGATGGTGAACAGCGTTATCGTGAATATGGAATTTTTCAGTATTGGTTTCGTATGATTGAGAGACATGCGCCGTGGGTCAATAATATTTATTTAATTACGAATGGTCAAAAACCTAGTTGGCTGAATCTTAGTCATCCAAAGTTGAGATTTATATCACATAAGGAATTTATTCCAGCATCCTATCTTCCAACTTTTAATTCAGCGGCTATTGAGTTAAATCTTCATAGAATTGAAGGATTGTCTGAGAATTTTATTTATTTTAACGATGACATGTATTTGATAAAAGATGTAAAACCTTCAGATTTCTTCAAAAATAATCAACCGAAGCTTTTAGCAGTTTACGATGCTTTAGTTCCATGGTCGTCGTATACAAACACTTATCATAATAATGTTGAGTTAATTTATCGTCACTTCCCCAAAAAGCAAGCCTTAAAGTCTTCTCCTTGGAAATTTTTTAATTATAGATATGGTACTTTAATAATGAAGAATATCTTATTACTTCCCTGGGGGCCTACAGGATATGTAAATCAGCATCTTCCAGTTCCAATGAAAAAGAGCACTTTAGCTCATCTTTGGGAGATTGAGGAGGAGGTATTGGATAGAACATCACGGAATCAATTTAGAAATTATGGGATGGATGTGAATCAGTATATTTGTCAGCACTGGCAGATTGAAAGTAATGAGTTTTATCCGATTTCAAAGAATATGGGCGAATCAGTTGAGTTAAATCAAATCGATCAAATTATTAAAATTTTTGGAAATAAAAAGCGAAAACTACTGTGTGTGAATGATAATATTAATATTGATGAAAGAAGTATTATACTTTTCAAAAAATTATTAGAAGAACGCTATCCAGAAAAGTCATCTTTTGAAAAATGAAAGGTAAAATATGAAATACTACTTAAAAGAAGAATTTTTAAATGATGTTAACCAAAAAAATGCTGGCAATAAGGCACGTAATGATGTTGAAACTGTGTTAAATGAGTTGGGATATATCCCTTTAAGAGTATTGGTTGATGATTGGTATAAAATGAATGTACTCAAGGCACAGATACATAAATATCAAGCACTATCAAAAGCATTCAAGCTTTTAAAAAGAGGCGATGAGATTGTTATCCAATTTCCATTATTACACCATTCCTTACTATTTAGTAATTTACTAAAATCCATTAGAAAAAAAGGAGTTAAAACCTATTTTCTGATTCATGATTTAGAAACTTTACGTTTTGTAAATGATGAAACATTACCTTTTAGAATGAAATTACGTATGAAAGTTACGGAGGGATCTTCTTTACATTATGTAAATGGTATTATTGCTCATAATAAAGTAATGAAAGGAGTATTAGTCAATAAAGGAGTTCTTGGAGAAAAAATTACTAATTTAGAAATCTTTGATTATTTAATTCCAGATTTTATAGAAAAAACTAGTTTAAGAAAAGAACAACCAATAATTGTTGCAGGAAATTTATCACAAGATAAAGCAGCATATCTATACTCATTACCTGTAGAACCACAATTTAATTTATATGGTGTTGGATTTGATGAGTCTAGGAAGTTATCTAATGAAACCTACTTTGGTTCATTTCTTCCAGATGAACTTCCATCAGTATTGGAAGGAAGTTTTGGTTTAGTTTGGGATGGTGACAGTTCTGAGACTTGTAGTGGATTTTTTGGAGAGTATCTACGCTATAACAATTCTCATAAAGCGTCACTTTATTTGGCTTCTGGTTTCCCTATCATTGTTTGGAAGGAATCTGCTTTGTCTCATTTTGTCTTAAAGAATAATTGTGGTATCACAGTTGATTCTTTGTTTGACATACAAGAAACAATCAATAATATTTCGGAAGAAGAATATCAAGAGTTAGTAGAAAATGCACAAAAGGTAGGAAATAATATAAGATCAGGATATTATTTGAAAACAGCTTTAGAGAAACTAACTAAATAATTAGTTTAAATTCACTAAGTAATGTATCATTTGTCTCTGATTACTAATTAGAAAAATTCTAATTTAATATAGAAAGGTAGTTCGATTATGAAAGGTATTATCCTTGCAGGAGGTTCAGGAACTCGCTTGTATCCTTTGACTCGTGCTATATCCAAACAACTGATGCCGGTTTATGATAAACCCATGATTTATTATCCTCTATCGACACTCATGTTAGCTGGTATCAAAGATATTTTAATTATCTCTACTCCTCATGATTTACCTCGTTTTAAAGAGCTGCTTCAAGATGGTTCGGAGTTGGGAATTAATCTTTCTTATGCGGAACAACCTAGTCCAGATGGATTGGCCCAGGCCTTCATTATCGGTGAAAAATTTATTGGAAATGACAGTGTTGCCCTAATTTTAGGAGATAATATTTACTATGGTCCTGGTTTATCTAAAATGCTTCAGAAGGCTGCTAATAAGGAGAAAGGTGCAACTGTTTTTGGATATCAAGTTAAGGATCCTGAAAGATTTGGTGTTGTGGAATTTGATGAGGAGATGAATGCTGTTTCTATTGAGGAAAAACCAGAACATCCTCGTTCCAATTATGCAGTGACAGGCCTTTATTTCTATGATAATGATGTTGTAGAAATTTCAAAAAATATTAAACCAAGCCCTCGTGGTGAATTGGAAATTACAGACGTAAACAAAGCATATCTAGAACGTGGAGACTTATCAGTTGAGCTAATGGGGCGTGGTTTTGCTTGGTTAGATACTGGAACTCATGAAAGTTTATTAGAGGCGTCACAGTACATTGAGACGGTGCAACGGATGCAAAATGTTCAAGTGGCAAACTTAGAAGAGATTGCTTATCGTATGGGTTATATCAGCCGTGAGGATGTATTAAAGTTGGCGCAACCTCTTAAGAAAAATGAATACGGACAATATTTGCTCCGTTTGATTGGAGAAGCATAGGTGACAGATAATTTTTTCGGTAAGACGCTTGCGGTTCGTAAGGTCGAAGCTATTCCAGGTATGCTGGAGTTCGATATTCCCATTCATGGAGATAATCGTGGTTGGTTCAAAGAAAATTTCCAAAAGGAAAAAATGCTCCCTATTGGTTTCCCAGAGTATTTCTTTACAGAAGGAAAATTACAAAACAATGTATCTTTCTCACGTAAAAATGTTCTTCGTGGCTTGCATGCAGAACCTTGGGATAAGTACATCTCTGTAGCAGATGGTGGGAAGGTTCTGGGTTCTTGGGTTGATCTACGCGAGGGCGAAACTTTCGGAAATACTTATCAAACAGTAATTGATGCAAGTAAGGGAATCTTTGTTCCCCGTGGTGTGGCTAATGGATTTCAGGTTCTATCAGATACAGTCTCTTATAGCTATCTGGTCAACGATTATTGGGCATTAGATTTGAAACCTAAATATGCCTTTGTCAATTATGCAGATCCAGAATTAGGAATTGAGTGGGCCAATCTTGCTGAAGCAGAGGTTTCAGAAGCAGATAAAAATCATCCACTACTTAAGGATGTAAAACCTTTGAAAAAAGAAGATTTGTAAAAAAGGAAAGACTATGACTGAATACAAAAAAATTATCGTGACAGGTGGAGCAGGTTTTATCGGTTCTAACTTTGTTCATTATGTTTACAAGAACTTTCCAGATGTTCACGTGACAGTATTAGACAAGTTGACTTATGCTGGAAATCGCGCTAATATTGAAAAAATTTTAGGTGATCGTGTTGAGTTGGTTGTTGGAGATATTGCTGATGCGGAGTTGGTAGACAAGTTGGCTGTTCAAGCAGATGCTATCGTTCATTATGCAGCGGAAAGTCACAATGACAATTCACTGAATGATCCATCACCGTTTATACATACTAACTTCATCGGAACCTATACTCTTTTGGAAGCAGCTCGCAAATATAATATTCGCTTCCACCATGTGTCTACAGATGAAGTTTATGGGGATCTCCCTCTCCGTGAGGATTTGCCAGGATATGGTGAAGGTCCAGGTGAGAAATTTACTGCTGATACCAAATACAATCCTAGCTCTCCATACTCATCAACCAAGGCCGCTTCAGACTTGATTGTAAAAGCCTGGGTACGATCATTTGGTGTCAAGGCAACGATTTCTAACTGTTCAAATAACTACGGTCCTTATCAACACATTGAAAAATTCATCCCACGTCAGATTACCAACATCCTAAGTGGAATTAAGCCAAAACTTTATGGTGAAGGTAAGAATGTTCGTGACTGGATTCATACCAATGACCATTCTTCGGGAGTTTGGACAATCTTGACAAAAGGTCAAATCGGTGAAACTTACTTAATCGGGGCTGATGGTGAGAAGAATAACAAGGAAGTTTTGGAACTTATCCTTAAGGAAATGGGCCAAGATGCAGATGCCTATGATCATGTAACTGATCGTGCAGGACATGACCTCCGCTATGCAATTGACGCTAGTAAGCTCCGTGATGAATTAGGCTGGAAACCAGAATTCACTAATTTTGAATCTGGTCTCAAGGAAACAATCAAGTGGTATACAGATAACCAAGAATGGTGGAAAGCAGAGAAAGAAGCTGTTGAAGCCAATTATGCTAAAACTCAGGAGATTATCAAATTATAAAAAGCAGGAAATAGCTGCTTTTTATTGCTATAGTGGGAAGAGTTACAGATTAGAAAGGTGTAGAGATGATTTTAATTACAGGAGCAAAAGGCCAATTAGGAACTGAACTTCGTTATTTATTAGATGAGCGTAATGAAGAATACGTAGCAGTAGATGTGGCTGAGATGGATATTACAAATGAAGAAATGGTTGAGAAAGTTTTCGAAGAAGTTAAACCGACTTTAGTATACCACTGTGCTGCCTACACCGCTGTTGATGCAGCAGAGGATGAAGGGAAAGAATTAGACTTTGCTATCAATGTTACGGGGACAGAAAATGTCGCAAAAGCATCTGAAAAGCATGGTGCAACCCTAGTTTATATTTCCACCGACTATGTCTTTGACGGTAAGAAACCAGTTGGAGAAGAGTGGGAAGTTGATGATCGACCAGATCCACAGACAGAATATGGACGTACAAAGCGCATGGGAGAAGAGTTAGTTGAGAAGTATGTGTCTAATTTCTATATTATCCGTACTGCCTGGGTATTTGGAAATTACGGTAAAAACTTTGTTTTTACGATGCAAAACCTTGCGAAAACTCATAAGACATTAACGGTTGTAAATGACCAGCATGGTCGCCCAACTTGGACTCGTACCTTGGCTGAATTTATGACTTATCTAGCTGAAAATTGCAAGGAATTTGGTTACTATCATTTATCGAATGACGCAACAGAAGACACAACTTGGTATGATTTTGCAGTTGAAATTTTGAAAGATACAGATGTGGAAATCAAGCCAGTAGATTCAAGTCAATTTCCAGCAAAAGCTAAACGTCCGTTAAACTCAACAATGAGTCTGGCTAAAGCTAAAGCTACTGGATTTGTTATTCCAACTTGGCAAGATGCCTTGAAAGAATTTTATAAACAAGAAGTAAAAAGTGATATTAACTAATTTGAATCCTGGTCGTTAATGAACTCCCCACGAAAATAATAGATATAATATTCTCATGACAACAGCTTTGCAGTGTGTAAGAAATGAGTTAGATTAAAGAATTAAAACTGTTTCTCAGATGCTATTTACAAATATGATTAATAATTCCTTGACTACCTAATGTAGTTGAGGTATTTTTGATATTATTCATATTTTTGCAAATCTATTGTTTAAAAAATAATTTTCTAAAATTCTGAAAATTCTATTGACAGGACTTTAAAAAGGGTCTATAATGGATAGAAAAACAAAGGAGAATACTATGAAAACAAGGAAAGTATTGGCTCTTGCGGGAGTCACTTTATTAGCAGCTGGTGTCTTAGCGGCTTGTTCTGGTGGTTCTGCTACTAAAGGTGAGCAGACTTTTGCATTTACCTACGAGACAGACCCAGATAATCTCAACTATTTGACAACCAGCAAGGCAGCTACTTCAAACATTACTAGTAACGTCATTGATGGATTGCTTGAAAATGACCGTTATGGGAATCTTGTTCCCTCTATGGCAGAGGACTGGTCAGTTTCTAAAGATGGTTTGACCTACACTTATAAGATTCGTCAGGATGCCAAGTGGTACACATCTGAAGGGGAAGAATATGCTCCTGTCAAGGCTCAAGACTTTGTAACAGGTCTTAAATATGCAACAGATAAGAAATCACAAGCTCTTTACTTGGTACAGGATTCAATCAAGGGGCTGGATGCTTATGCTAAAGGGGAAAATAAAGATTTTTCTCAAGTTGGAATTAAAGCCCTTGACGATCAAACAGTCCAATACACTTTGAACAAACCTGAAAGTTTTTGGAATTCTAAAACAACAATGGGTGTCTTGGCACCAGTTAATGAAGAGTTTTTGAACTCAAAAGGGGATGATTTTGCTAAAGCGACAGATCCAAGCAGTATCTTGTATAATGGTCCTTATTTGTTAAAATCTCTTGTGGCTAAATCTTCCGTTGAATTT
Organism: Streptococcus sp. UMB1203; assembly: GCF_030217725.1. Lineage (GTDB taxonomy): Bacteria > Bacillota > Bacilli > Lactobacillales > Streptococcaceae > Streptococcus. The sequence goes on from NZ_JASOOK010000009.1 coordinate 45,867, forward strand.
GCAAAAAACCCTAACTACTGGGATAAAGATAATGTTCATGTTGATAAGATAAAATTGTCATTCTGGGATGGTCAAGATACCAGCAAACCTGCGGAAAACTTTAAAGATGGTAGTCTTACAGCAGCCAGACTTTATCCTACAAATGCAAGTTTTGCAGAACTTGAAAAAACGATGAAGGACAATATTGTCTATACCCAACAAGACTCTACGACTTATCTAGTTGGTACAAATATTGATCGTCAGTCCTATAAATATACTTCTAAGACTAGCGACGAACAAAAGACATCTACTAAAAAGGCTCTCTTAAACAAGGATTTCCGTCAGGCTATTGCCTTTGGTTTTGATCGTACGGCCTATGCTTCACAAGTGAACGGTGCCAGTGGTGCAAGCAAAATTTTGCGTAATCTCTTTGTGCCACCAACATTTGTTCAAGCAGATGGGAAAAACTTTGGCGATATGGTCAAAGAAAAATTAGTAACCTATGGGGATGAATGGAAGGATGTTAATCTGGCCGATGCCCAAGATGGTCTCTACAATCCAGAAAAAGCCAAGGCCGAATTTTCGAAGGCTAAGTCAGCTTTACAGGCAGAAGGCGTGACCTTCCCAATTCACCTAGACATGCCTGTTGATCAGACAGCAACTACAAAAGTTCAACGTGTTCAATCTTTCAAACAATCGGTTGAAGAAACCTTGGGTACAGATAATGTCGTAATTGATATTCAACAACTACAAAAAGATGAAGTCTTGAATATTACCTACTTTGCTGAAACAGCAGCTGGGGAAGATTGGGATATTTCAGATAATGTTGGTTGGTCTCCAGACTTTGCGGATCCATCTACTTACCTCGATATTATCAAACCATCAGTTGGTGAAAACACTAAAACCTACTTTGGCTTTGATTCTGGTACAGATAATGCTGCAGCTAAGAAGGTTGGTCTGAACGACTATGAGAAATTGGTAACTGAAGCTGGAAATGAGACAATAGATGTAGCAAAACGTTATGATAAGTATGCTGCAGCCCAAGCTTGGTTGACAGATAGTGCCTTGATTATTCCAACAACATCACTCACTGGTCGCCCAATCTTGTCTAAGATGGTAGCATTTACGATGCCGTTTGCCTTCTCTGGTAACAAGGGGACAAGCGATCCGCTCCTATACAAATACTTGGAACTTCAAGACAAGGCAGTCACTGTGGATGAATACCAAAAAGCTCAAGATAAATGGATGAAAGAAAAAGAAGAATCCAATAAAAAAGCGCAAGAAGAACTTGCAAAGCATGTGAAATAAGATAAAAAGAAGTTAGTTATTCGCTAACTTCTTTTGGTTTATCGAAAACGAATTGAAACCTATCCTCACATTCAAAGATTATCAAACTAATTTTTTTGTAGAAAAAATCCTGAGTTTTTATTCTCAGGATTTTCTTTCATCTCACTGTTGTGGTTGTTGAACTTGTGGATTTTGTGGCGTTGGTTGTACTGGTTGTGTCGGTTGAACAGCCTGACCAGCTTGTCCTTGGTTAGGATCAGTTGCTGGGGCATTATGTGGTTGTTGACCAACCGTCGTACTTGCCTGTGTAGTTGAACTTTCAGCTGTTGTGCTTGGAGTTTCTACCGTTTGTGTTTGTTGTGTTACTGAATTATTCCATGTGTTCTTGGCACTATTTTGGAAGACGAATTCTCCATTTCGGAATAGGCCGTCTGGCATCGTCCAATCTCCAGGTTGGTCATCTTCTGATAGATACGAAATCATTGAGCGATAAACCTTAGCAGCAACTAGGAAACCATCTCCAACGATTGGAGTTAAACGATTTGAGTATCCTGTCCATACAGCCATAGAATACTTACGAGTATAACCTACAAACATTTCATCTGGAGCTACGTAGCCAGTGTTCTTGATATACTTTTCAATTTCGTCGTCAGTATAGTTAGAAGTACCTGTCTTACCTGCTTGTGGAAGCCATGGTAGGTAAGCACCACGTCCGGTTCCGTATGCTAAAACAGTTTTCATCATTTCGGTCATCATATAGGCAGTAGTTTCTTTCATAGCTCGTTTACCAGCATCAGAAAATTCTTTTTCACTACCATCACTGAAGACGATTTTATTGATATACATTGGTTTGTGGTAAATACCACCATTAGCAAAGGCGGCATAAGCAGCAGCCATTTTTTCACTACTTGCACCGTACTGTTTGTTGGATTCAGTTGTGTTACTTGAAATGGCGTTTGCATAGTGGATGCTTGGATAATCGATACCTAAGCCATTTAGGAAGGTTTTCGCTCGATCTAAACCAACCTTATTTAATGTTTCAACAGCTGTAACATTACGTGACTGTTGGAGTGCATACTGAATTGTAATATTTCCAAAGTAGCCATGATCCCAGTTGTAGACAGGAGTATCAGTACCAGGATAGTTATAAGGAACATCATGTACAATAGAAGCAGTAGAGTCATAGACTCCATATTCTAAAGCAGGAGCATAGTCAGTGATTGGTTTCATAGTAGAACCCCAGTCACGGTTGGTTTCAACGGCTTGGTTGATTCCGAAAGATACATTACTTGATTGGTGACGGGCACCTAACTGAGCAATGACTTTACCATTTGTTACATCCACAATAGTGGAAGCTACTTGAAGTTCATCATCTGGATAAGCAACGTACTCATCTGTATTGTAAACATCCCAAAGTCGCTGTTGAACATCTTTGTCGACATTAGTATAGACTTCCATACCTGTGGTAAGAAGGTTGTAGCCCGTTTCTTGTTCGACTTGGTCGATTACTTCTTTGAGGTAGTTGTCCATATAGGCAGGGTAACTATTGGCTGACTTCAAGCTTTGTAGACCTTCAGTGATAGGAGTATTAATAGCTTTTTCGTAATCTTCTGCACTGATATATTTCTGTCCCTTCATTTCTGAAAGTACTAAGTTCCGACGCTCTAGAGCGGCTTCTGGGTGGGAATATGGATCATATTGGTTTGGTGCTTGAGGCATTCCCGCTAGGAGTGCTAACTGTGGCAAGCTTAAATCCTTCAAGTCTTTTCCATAGTAATTTTCGGCTGCGGTTTGCATTCCATAGTTACCGTTAGACATGTAGACTTTGTTTATGTAGTAGGTCAGGATTTCTTGCTTGGTTGCTTTTTGTTCTAGTTGAACGGCCAGCCAAGCTTCTTGGGCTTTACGTGACAAAGTTTGATCAGCAGTTGAAGTAGAGAAATAAGTTAATTTAATCAATTGCTGAGTCAAGGTCGAAGCCCCTTGTAGCCCTCCTTTCCCTTGGAGGTTTCTCAATGCTGCACCCATGATACGAATGGTATCAACACCTCTATGATCAAAGAAACGGTGGTCTTCGATAGATACGATAGCCTTGACCAAATCCGTAGGGATTTCATTGGCTTGAGCATTTACGCGACGTTCAGATCCCAAGTCAGCAATCAGTTCGTTTTTATTGTCATAAATCTTGCTAGAGGTTGTCGCAACTAATTTACTTTCAGATAAGGCTGGAGCCTTGCTAACAAAGTAGAGGAAGATACCTCCACCCAATAGAAATAATGCGATAAATAAGGTAAGAAATGTAATTCCAATATACTTTAAGAATCGCAGAATGGTTTGTTTATTCATCTTGTTTTACCACCTAGTAAATGTTCTTTGATAATATCGAGATAGGGAATTTGAGGGAAAGCTCCTTGCTTTATTAAATATCCGCATTCTTGAATATATCCAAGTGGCATTGATTTTTGGCCCTTATCTTGATGATAAAAGCGAATCAAATCAAGTGCCGGCAACAAATAAGTTTCTTGTCGAGAAGAAAAATGAAGTAGTACGAAGCAAATGCCCTGCTGTTCTAGAACTTGTTCCATATGTTGAATCTGGTGAAGATGGAAGTTCTTCATTGGGATAGCATTTTTTTGCCGCGTTTCCTTGGCTTCAAAGTCAATGTAATGTCCTCTATATACGCCAGAGTAATCTGTTGTGGAAGCTTGTCTAAAGTAGGCTTCTACAATTTTGGCTCGACTACGTTGAGGATAGTCTACTCGAACAATCTGAACAGGCGTTGGCTTTTTATGGATAACTGCCATACCATGCGTCAGATAGTAGTCGTTTGTAGCGTTGATCATCTTTTCAAAAGTCATTCCTCGATTTGCGAAATTTTTTGGTTGAGAAATGGATGTTTGGCTTTTTTTTGATGAAATTTTATGAGGATAGTTGACCATATTTCTCCTTATTGGTACAATAACATCACTCTATTATACCATAAAAATAGAAAGAAAGGTGTAAAAATGACTACAGCTTTAATTATGGGATATTCTAATTTTGACTTGGGTTTGTTTAATGAAAAAGATATCAGGTTAAAAATTATAAAGAAAGCCATTCGCCGTGATTTAGAAAGTTTAGCAGAAGAAGGGATTAAATGGCTGGTCTTTACAGGAAACTTGGGATTTGAATCTTGGGTGCTGGATGTCGCAAATGAAATGAAAGAAGAATATGATTTCAGCCTAGCGACCATTTTTGATTTTGAAACACACGGGGAAAATTGGAATGAAGCGAATCAGCTTAAACTTAGCCAATTTAAGCAGGTCGATTTTGTCAAATATGCCTATCCTAAATATGAACATATGGGGCAACTACGAGACTACCAACGATTTTTACTGGAAAATACTGATTTAGCTTATTTTTTCTATGACCCAGAAAATGAGACTAAATTAAAATTTATAGACAATTTGATGAAAAATCAGGAAGGTTATCGCATAAAAAGGCTAACCTTTGAAGACTTAAATGAGCTAGTAGAAAATTTTTCTGAAAAGTAAGGCTTTGACCTTGATTTTTGTTTGCCTTTTTTTATATAATAATACTATTAGAAATTGAGAATGGAGAGAGAGATGGCAAGTATTATTTTTACAGCAAAAGATATTTTTGAGCAAGAGTTTGGACGTGAAGTTCGTGGGTATAGTAAGGTTGAAGTTGATGAATTTTTGGATGATGTCATCAAGGACTATGAAACTTATGCTGCTCTAGTCAAATCTCTCCGTCAAGAAATTGCTGAGTTGAAGGAAGAATTATCTCGTAAACCAAAACCTTCACCAGTTCAAGCAGAGCCTCTTGAAGCGGCAACTACAAGCTCTATGACGAATTTTGATATTTTGAAACGCTTGAATCGTCTCGAAAAAGAAGTATTTGGAAAACAAATTTTGGATAACTCTGATTTATAAGAGCTTATTTAAAATGTGCAATTTTTGGATAATCGCGTGGAGAGAATTTCTTTTCATGAGGAAAGTCCATGCTAGCACAGGCTGTGATGCCTGTAGTGTTTGTGCTAGGCGAAACCATAAGCCTAGGGACGAGAAATCGTTACGGCAGTTGAAATGGCTAAGTCCTTGGATAGGTCAGAGTAGGCTTGAAAGTGCCACAGTGACGGAGTCTTTCTGGAAACGGAGAGAGTGGAACGCGGTAAACCCCTCAAGCTAGCAACCCAAATTTTGGTCGGGGCATGGAGTGCACGGAAACGAACGTAGTACTCTGACTGCTATCAGCTCTATGCTGTTAGTGGTAGACAGATGATTATCGAAGGAAGTGGTCCTAGTCACTTCTGGAACAAAACATGGCTTATAGAAAATTGCATATAGGTTGGGGCTGAGAAAACTTTCTCAACCTCATTTTTTAAAGTGGACATATAGAAAGGTCTGATAAGACTGAAAATGAAAAAAGAATTTAATTTAATCGCGACCGCTGCGGCGGGTCTTGAAGCCGTTGTTGGGCGAGAAATGCGGGAGTTGGGCTACGATTGTCAGGTTGAAAATGGCCGTGTTCGTTTTCAAGGAGACGCGAGAGCCATCATCGAAACCAACCTCTGGCTTCGTGCAGCAGACCGTATTAAGATTATCGTTGGATCTTTCCCTGCTAAGACTTTTGAGGAGCTGTTTCAGGGAGTTTTTGCTCTAGATTGGGAAAATTATTTACCGCTTGGGGCTCGTTTTCCGATTTCAAAAGCCAAATGTGTTAAATCTAAACTTCACAATGAGCCAAGTGTTCAGGCTATTTCTAAGAAAGCTGTTGTTAAGAAGTTGCAGAAACACTATGCCCGTCCAGAAGGGGTTCCTCTGATGGAAACTGGTCCTGAGTTTAAGATTGAGGTTTCTATTCTTAAAGATGTGGCAACTGTCATGATTGATACGACAGGGTCTAGCCTCTTTAAACGTGGTTATCGTACCGAAAAAGGGGGAGCTCCTATCAAGGAAAACATGGCGGCAGCCATTTTGCAACTCTCTAACTGGTATCCAGATAAGCCCTTGATTGATCCGACCTGTGGTTCAGGAACTTTCTGTATCGAGGCAGTTATGATTGCTAGGAAGATGGCTCCTGGTCTTCGTCGCTCCTTTGCCTTTGAGGAATGGGATTGGATTAGTGATCGTTTGATCCAAGAAGTGCGTACAGAAGCAGCTAAGAAAGTGGATCGTGAGCTTGAGCTAGATATCATGGGCTGTGATATCGATGCTCGCATGGTGGAAATTGCTAAGGCTAATGCACAGGCAGCAGGGGTTGCAGGCGATATTACCTTTAAGCAGATGCGCGTGCAGGATTTACGTTCCGATAAAATCAATGGAGTGATTATCTCCAACCCGCCTTATGGTGAACGCTTGTCAGATGATGCAGGGGTTACCAAGCTTTATGCTGAGATGGGTCAAGTATTTGCCCCGATGAAAACGTGGAGTAAATTTATCCTAACTAGTGATGAAGCTTTTGAGACCAAGTACGGTAGTCAGGCGGATAAGAAACGGAAGTTGTACAACGGAACTTTAAAAGTTGATTTGTATCAATATTTTGGTCAGCGTGTTAAACGTCAGGAAGCAAAGTAGGAAGGAAAACTCATGAGTAAGAACAGACGGAATCGTCATAAAACAGAACATCCAGAAGCGCAATTTGATTTTGATGATGCCAAAGAGCTAACGGTTGGAGAAGCTATGCGAAAAAATGAAGAGGTGGAAGCAGGTGTGTTGCCTGGAGATTCTATCTTGGACAAGTATGTGAAACAACATAAAGATGAAATTGAGGCAGATAAGTTTGAAACACGCCAGTTTAGCAAGGATGATTTAGTTGAAAAAGAAGAGGTAGAGGAGACTCAGACTCTGGATAATTTGCTTCAAGAGCTTCGTGAGGAAACAGGAGTAACTTCTCCAGCTCCAGAAGATGAATTGCGTCAGTTTGATGATTTAGAATTAACAAGAGTTTCAGAAACTCCTCTTGTCGAAGAATTTGAGACTGAAGAGGTACCATTGGTTGGAGCGGAAGAGGCTCTCACACGTTCTCGAGTGACGGATAGTGAAGATGGGAAAAGTAAGAAGAAATGGGTGCTTTACGGTATTCTAGCCGCATTAGTGGTTCTTATCCTTGGAACTGGTTATTATGTTTATCGTCAAGTAGCTCGTTCGACCAAGGAAATCCAGACTTCTCAATCATCTACAAACACGCAGTCAGATGCAGAAGAATTCAATAATTTATATGATGCTTTCTATACAGATAGCAACAAAACAGCTTTGAAGAATAGCCAGTTTGATAAACTGAGCCAACTGAAGACCTTACTTGATAAATTAGAAGGTAGTCGTGAATATACGCTTGCAAAATCTAAATATGATAGCCTCGAAACGCAAATCAAGGCCATTCAAGAGGTCAATGCTCAATTTGAAAAGCCAGCTATTGTTGATGGTGTTGTAGATACAAATGCCAAAGCCAAATCGGATGCTAAATTTACAGATATTAAAACTGGAAATACGGAGCTTGATAAATTGCTAGATAAGGCTATCAGCCTTGGTAAGAGCCAGCAAACAAGTGCTTCAAGCTCAAGTTCAAGTGAAACTAGCAGCTCAAGCTCTAGTCAAGCAAGTGAAAATACTGCTAGTGAAACAAGTCCAAGTAGCTCAAATACTGCATCAACTGAAACTAGCAGTACTCGCAGTGAAGTCAATATGGGTGTATCAAGTGCAGGGGTTGCTGTTCAAAGAAGTGAGAGTCGTGTTGCCTATAATCAATCGGCTGTTGATGATAGTAACAACTCTGCCTGGGATTTTGCTGATGGTGTTTTGGAACAAATTTTAGCGACTTCACGCTCACGTGGTTATATCACTGGTAACCAATACATCCTTGAACGTGTCAATATCGTTAATGGTAATGGTTATTACAACCTCTACAAGCCAGATGGAACCTATCTCTTTACCCTTAACTGTAAGACAGGATACTTTGTTGGAAATGGTTCTGGACATGCGGATGCTTTGGACTACTAAGCAGTCGTTACAAAATTCTTTCTTTTCAAAAGTAAAAATGATAAAATAAAACAAATTAAACAAGAGGAGTGTCAAATGACAAAAGCTAACTTTGGTGTTGTTGGTATGGCCGTAATGGGTCGTAACCTTGCCCTTAATATTGAATCTCGTGGTTACACAGTTGCTATTTACAACCGTAGTAAAGAAAAAACTGAAGATGTAATTGCTTGCCATCCTGAAAAGAACTTTGTACCAAGCTATGACGTTGAAAGTTTTGTAAACTCAATCGAAAAACCTCGTCGTATCATGCTCATGGTTCAAGCTGGACCTGGTACAGATGCTACTATCCAAGCCCTTCTTCCACATCTTGACAAGGGTGATATCTTGATCGACGGCGGAAACACTTTCTACAAAGATACAATCCGTCGTAATGAAGAATTGGCAAACTCAGGTATCAACTTTATCGGTACTGGGGTTTCTGGTGGTGAAAAAGGTGCCCTTGAAGGTCCTTCTATCATGCCTGGTGGACAAAAAGAGGCCTACGAATTGGTTGCAGATGTTCTTGAAGAAATCTCAGCTAAAGCACCAGAAGATGGTAAACCATGTGTGACTTACATCGGTCCTGATGGAGCTGGTCACTATGTGAAAATGGTTCACAATGGTATTGAGTATGGTGATATGCAATTGATCGCAGAAAGTTATGACTTGATGCAACACTTGCTAGGCCTTTCTGCTGAAGACATGGCTGAAATCTTTACTGAGTGGAACAAGGGTGAATTGGACAGCTACTTGATCGAAATTACAGCTGATATCTTGAGCCGTAAAGATGATGAAGGTCAAGATGGACCAATCGTAGACTATATCCTTGATGCTGCAGGTAACAAGGGAACTGGTAAATGGACTAGCCAATCATCACTTGACCTTGGTGTGCCATTGTCACTCATCACTGAATCAGTATTTGCACGTTACATCTCTACTTACAAAGAAGAACGCGTACATGCTAGCAAGGTTCTTCCAAAACCAGCTGCTTTCAAATTTGAAGGAGACAAGGCTGAGTTGATTGAAAAAATCCGTCAAGCCCTTTACTTCTCAAAAATCATTTCATACGCACAAGGTTTTGCGCAATTGCGTGTAGCTTCTAAAGAAAACAACTGGAACTTGCCATTTGCAGATATCGCATCTATCTGGCGTGATGGCTGTATCATCCGTTCTCGTTTCTTGCAAAAAATTACAGATGCTTACAACCGTGATGCAGACCTTGCCAACCTTCTTTTGGATGAATACTTCTTGGATGTTACTGCTAAGTACCAACAAGCAGTGCGTGACATCGTAGCTCTTGCGGTTCAAGCTGGTGTACCAGTGCCAACCTTCTCAGCAGCTATTACTTACTTTGATAGCTACCGTTCAGCTGACCTTCCAGCTAACTTGATCCAAGCACAACGTGACTACTTTGGTGCCCACACTTACCAACGTAAAGACAAAGAAGGAACCTTCCACTACTCTTGGTATGACGAAAAATAAGTAGGTCTGCCATGGGGAAACGGATTTTATTACTTGAGAAAGAACGAAATCTAGCTCATTTTTTAAGTTTGGAACTCCAAAAAGAGCAATACCGAGTTGATCAGGTTGAGGAGGGGCAAAAAGCCCTTTCCATGGCTCTTCAGACAGACTATGACTTGATTTTATTGAATGCTCATCTGGGGGATATGACAGCCCAGGATTTTGCAGACAAGCTGAGCCGAACTAAGCCAGCTTCAGTCATTATGGTCTTGGACCATCGCGAAGACTTGCAAGATCAGATTGAGGCAATCCAACGCTTTGCCGTTTCGTACATCTATAAGCCAGTTATTATTGAGAATTTGGTGGCTCGTATTTCAGCGATTTTCCGAGGTCGGGACTTTATCGACCAACACTGTAGTCAGATGAAGGTTCCAACGTCTTACCGCAATCTGCGTATGGATGTAGAACATCATACTGTTTATCGTGGCGAAGAGATGATTGCTCTGACGCGTCGTGAGTATGATCTTTTGGCTACTCTTATGGGAAGCAAGAAAGTCCTGACTCGTGAGCAGTTGTTGGAAAGTGTCTGGAAGTATGAAAGTGCGACAGAAACAAATATTGTGGATGTCTATATCCGTTATCTACGTAGCAAGCTTGATGTAAAAGGTCAAAAAAGCTACATTAAAACCGTGCGTGGTGTTGGTTACACCATGCAAGAATAGAATGGCAGTCATGCTCGTGTAACTGCTTTTTGAGCTCCATACTATCTGTAGCAGGAATCCCTGAATAATAGATAGTATGGAGCTTTTTTGAATAGCTACAAATGATGGCTTGTAATGGTCCAAAGGTCTGGTCAGGGAGAATGATTTCTTCTTGACCATAGTTTATACTCAATGAAAATCAAGGAGTAAACTAGGAAGCTAGCTGCAGGTTGCTCAAAACACTAATTTTGAGGTTGCAGATGGAAGCTGACGTGATTTGAAGATATTTTCGAAGAGTATTTGTATCTGATGGACTTTACTTTCATAGTTTCCTATTTTTGGCACTCAAAAGGAATGGCTTATATGTAGGATAAGTTGACATGTTCTTTATAAGTATTCAAAAAAATGGCATTTATCATAGTCTTGAAGAAAAGGAAAATTTTATTTTTATTTTAACGCTATAATATAATAAATGGTTTAAATCCTGAAATATTCTGAAAATAATGGAAAATAATAAAAAATAATTAATATAATTGACAAATCTGCTAATGTAAATTATAATATTGATTGTATGTGTATGTGTATGTGTATGTGTATGTGTATGTGTATGTGTATTACATGCTATTTTTTAGATATCAAAAGGAGAAAATGTGATGTATTTTAATCGTAAAAATGCAGAGCAAAAGAACTGGAGAATGATCAAAAAAGGGAAGCATTTCCTATTCGGTTGTTCTCTTGTTTTTGCAGTCGGAGCTAGTTTAGCTACCCAAGTGGTTCATGCAAACACAGCAGAAACTACTGTAGCAAACAACTCGACTACTGGGGATGTTAACCCTACACAGAACGGAGATGGCAAGACTTATGAGGCACCTGCTGTAGCAGAAAACAAGCCAGAAGTTGCTGGAACACCAGCTGTGTCTACAACAGAACCAGCAGTAGCGGCAAAACTTGATGGAGAAACTGCAAAAGAAGTTAAAGCTTTAGACAAAACTAAACTAGAAAACTACATTGCAGAAATCGAAGCAAAATTAGCTAACGGAACATACGAAAACAAAACTGAAGAAAGTGTTGCGGTACTAAAAGCTGACTTAGAAGCTGCGAAAGCTACATTAGCAAACGCAACAACTCAAGGTGAAATCACAAAAGCTTACAATAAACTTGTAACTACAGCTAACACTAAATTAAAAAATAAACCTGTAGAGAAAAAAGAAACTCCAGCAGTAGACACTACTAATGGAAAAGAAACTGTAGGTAAAAAAGCAGAAAACACTGAGAAAAAATCAGAATCTAACTCAATCGAAAACACAGGATCTAACGACCCACGTAACGGTAAAGCATTAGATAAAAATAATGCTTTTAGGGCGGAAATTGCCTATAATATTGATTCTCAGGGGAACGACTATGGGAAAAAAGACAGTGTTATTACTAGTGGTATAAGAGGTTCATCTGAATCTGGTAATGCAATAACTGCTGTTAATTCCGTAATGAAATATAGAGCTCGTTACAATACAGATGCTACTGGGAAAATTACTTCTGTAGACTGGCAAGTTTTTTTCAATGACCATTTACAAAATTTCGCTAATGACTATGGAGTAAAGAATGAAGTGTTCCGAAACTACATTCAGATTCCTAATGAAGTGAATATGCCTACGGATATTCGCCGATTGCAATATAGAGCGGAAATGAAATTTGTAGACAGAAAATATCAACTAGTTGGCGGAGATGGAAGTGCTCTTAGTGATACTGTAACTTTTGATAACCCTACTCCATCCACAGCAGCAGGGCGTGCTCTTGCTAAAAATGAGAATTTGAAAATAAATGGTAGTTGGGACAATTATACTAGAGGACTAGATACTCTGTATAATAACACTAGCTTCTACTATAAGGATGCGGTAAAAGACGAGCTATCTGATACAAAAAATTTAGTAAACTCAAATGCTTTGCCAGGTAAGCGTGTTATCTATGATAATTCGAATACAGGTGGTAACTATAGAGACGGTTATGTATGGGAGTTTACAACAACAGTTCCTAATACAGTAACAAATGAACAGTTGAAAAACATGAAGGTTTCGATGGGGATGTTGAGTACCGGGACAGCAGGAGTTGACCACGGTTTCCACAGAATTGCAGAGAACCCTGTAAATCTATCAAAAGCTGATGTTACCCCTCCAACTGTAAAAACTCAAACAGTTAAAGTTAATGAACAACCAAAAGCAGAAAATTCAATTGCTAACTTCAAAGATCTTCCTGCTGGAACAAAAGCTGAGTTCAAGACACCAGTAAACACAGCAACGCCAGGAGAAAAAACAGCAACAGCAGTTGTAACATACTCAGATGGTTCGAAGGTAGAAGGACCAGTAAAAGTAATTGTTGAAAAAGAAGCAGCCCAACCAGCAGCCCCAGTTGCTCCAGCAGCTCCAGCAGTAGCGCCAACAGTAGAGATTCCTTACTCTAATAAAGCTACTAAAGAAGTTTATGTATATGCTGGAGAAAAAAATTCATTCGATATCAAATTCAAAGATGATAGCGGGAAAATCACTAGCGCAATTGTAAATGGCGGAGGAAACCAACCATTTAATCCAGTTGAAGGTGAAGCAAATAAAATTAACGCTAAATATGGATTTACAGCGAATAAAATCACTACTGAAACCCCAGCAACAGCAGATACACCAGCAGTCATTACTTACTCAGGTACACCAGCGGCGACAGATGATTTGACAAAAGATAAACTGGATGCGGCAACTAAAGGTGAAAATCCAAAAGGTATGGTTTTAGGCTGGCGCTATGCAACTGCAACGGATACAGATGGTGCATCCATTGAGAATAAAGCCGTAGGTAGCTCAAACGCGACTGACCCAGGTTCATTCCTTCTTATGCTTAAGGGACAAGCTCAAAAATATGATATTGCAGCTCCAACAGAAAAAGTTACTGTAGCAGATCCAGCTAACGTAACAGAAGCTGAGCTAGGCAAAATCAAAGAGAAACTCCAACTTGAGTACTCTCAAACAAATGATGATGCTAACTTGGCAGACAAAAAAGGTACAACTGTAGCTGATAAAGATGCTAAGATCCAATCAGTAACAAAAGACGATAAAGGAAATCTTGTTGTAACCTATAAAGATGGTTCTCAAGATAAAAAACCATTGTCAGAATTTGTACGTACAAATGAAAAACCAATAGTAGAAATTCAATATTCAGATCCAGCGCCTAATAAAAAAGAAGTGTATGTTTACGCATCAGAAGTTAATTCATTTGATATTAAAATCAAAGATGATAGCGGAAAAATTGCAAGTGCTGAGTTAAGAAGAGGAAGTAACCAAGAATTTAAAGACGTAGCAGGAGAAACTAATAAACAAGATACTCAATACGGATTTACTGCTAATAAATTTACTTCTGAAACAACGGCAACAGCAGAGAATCCAGCTGTTATCACGTATACTGGTACTCCAGCACCAGAAGGAGATTTTACAAAAGAAAAATTTGAAAAAGCAATTCAAGATGGAGGAACTCCACTAGGATGGCGTTTTGTAAAAGCCATTGATAAAGATGGAGCAGATGCTAGAGGAAATGGTAGAGATGCTACTGACCCAACTGCGGTTAATGTAATTCTTAAACCTCAAACTTTAAAATATGATATCCAAACTCCAGCAGAAGCTGACAAAGTAGTTGTATCAGATGTTAACAATGTTACTGATAAAGAGTTTGAAAAAATTAAAGAGAAAGTTAAAGTTGAATATTCTCAAAACAATCCAGATGCACGTTTAGCTGACAAAAAAGGTAAAGAAGTAGAAGCTGCTTCAAAAGTTGTTGATAAAGTAGAAAAAGAAGGAAACAATCTTGTTGTAACCTATAAAGATGGTTCTCAAGATAAAAAACTATTATCAGAATTAACACGAACTAACCAAAAACCAACAGTAGAAATTCAATATTCTGACCCAGCACCAGATAAAAAAGAAGTATATGTATATGCATCAGAAGTGAATTCTTTTGATATTAAAATCAAAGATGATAGTGGTAAACTTGCAAGCGCTGAGTTAAGAAGAGGAAGTAACCAAGAATTTAAAGACGTAGCAGGAGAAACTAATAAACAAAATACAGAATATGGATTCACTGCGAATAAATTCACTACTGAAACAACAGCAACAGCAGAAAATCCAGCTGTTATTACATATACAGGTACTCCAGCACCTGAAGGGAAGTTTACAAAAGAAAAATTTGAAAAAGCAATTCAAGATGGAGGAACTCCATTAGGATGGCGTTTTGTAAAAGCCATTGATAAAGATGGAGCAGATGCTAGAGGAAATGGTAGAGATGTTACCGACCCAACTGCGGTTAATGTAATTCTTAAACCTCAAACTCAAAAATATGATATTAAAACTCCAGCAGAAGCTGACAAAGTAGTTGTATCAGATGTTAATAATGTTACTGATAAAGAGTTTGAAAAAATTAAAGAGAAAGTTAAACTTGAATATTCTCAAAACAATCCAGATGCACGTTTAGCTGATAAAAAAGGTACAGAAGTAGAAGCTGCTTCAAAAGTTGTTGATAAAGTAGAAAAAGAAGGAAACAATCTTGTTGTAACCTATAAAGATGGTTCTAAAGATAAAAAACCATTAGCAGACTTAACTAAGACAGCAGACGACGCAGCTAAGCCAAATGCAGGTAACGATGTGGTTAAACCAGCAGATAAGA